>JAOUPZ010000217.1 GCA_029879595.1 Deltaproteobacteria bacterium
CTCCCTTCTTGTCGAGGATGACCCCGATATCCTTCCGGGAATGTTCGGCTTTCAAAAGCTGGGGCCGAACCTGGAAATCCTCGACCATGACCTTGACGGTGGCAATGGAGTCGGGCTTGTTGGTGCCGATCACCCCGGAGGGCCCCCGTTTGATCCAGCCGGCCACATACAGCCTGGGCTGCACCGTGCCATCTGTTCCGGTGACCCGCCCTGAATCGTTGGGGATGATCCCGGAGCGCTCGTCAAAGGGAATGCCCGGCAACCCGGTGCCCAGGTATCCGATGGAGCGGAAAACCAGCCCGGCGGGCACCTCCTCGGTTTCACCCGTCCCCCGGGCCTTTATCCACCCCTGCGAGTCTTTTTCCAGGCGGTTCTTCTCGATCACCACGGCCTCCACCTTTGAGCCGCCCTTGAGTTCCACCGGAGAAGCCAGGAAGCGCAGGAATATCTTGCGCTGCTGGGTTCCCTGGCCCTTCTGGGCCTGCTCCTGGAGTATCTCCACGTTCCGGCGCGAAGCGGGGCCGGACTGCCCCTCCAGGTATTCCCGGCTGACATCGTCCAGTTCCACCTCATCGGCCCGCAGCACCAGATCCGTCCCCTGGATTTCACCCAGTTCCCTGATTTCCGGGTTGGTGAAGGCGGCCTGGGCTGGCCCACGGCGGCCCAGCAGGTACACATTCCTCACCTTGCTGACTTTCAGGGCCTCCAGGGCATGCTCGGCGATATCAGTCTGGGCCAGTTCCTCCACGGGGCGGGTGAGTATGCGGGCCACGTCCATGGCCACATTGCCGATGCCCACCACCACGGCCGTCTCGGCGCTTAGATCGAATTCATGGTGGCGATAGTCGGGGTGTCCGTTGTACCAGGCCACGAATGCCGTGGCGGGATGACTGCCAGCCAATTCCTCGCCGGGAATGCCCATGCGGCGGTCCGATTCGGCCCCGGTGCAAAACAGCACCTGATGGTAGTGATCAAGCACCTCATCCAGGGACAGGTCGCGCCCGAAGGCCACGTTGCCGAAAAACCTGAACCGGGCCCGGTCGGCCGTGCGCTCGAACAGCTTGGTCACGGTCTTTATCTTGGGATGATCGGGAGCCACGCCGCCCCGCACCAGCCCGAAGGGCACGGGCAGGCGGTCGAACATGTCCACCGCCACGAAGGGGTCTTCCTGTTTAAGCAGTTCCTCGGCGGCATAAAACCCCGAGGGCCCTGAACCGAAAATCGCCACTCGCAACGGATTGGCGGCTGATCCCAGATTGTCACTCACGCTTGCTCCTTCGGTATGGATTGTGTTGCTGAAAAAAAAACCACCCTGCCCCCCGGCTCCGGTTTTTTTCAGGTGGTTGCGGTGCAAAGTATAATTATGTACCCCCGGCGGCGGCGGCACAAGGGGCGTATTTACCGCCCCGGCATATCCGGTTTCCGGCCTTGCAGTGGCAAAATTATCGGCACTTTTATATCCCCCGGCACGGGCCCCGGGGGGGCTTCAGTCCCCTGCCCCGCCCGGGCTTATTTAATTCCCGCCTCGGCCAGTATCTTCTCCGCGCGGCGCACCGAACCCCGCAGCCAGTGGGCATACAGTTCCCGGCGGCGCTCCGGGGCCAAGGCATACAATCCGGGTGATCCCGCCCGGTCCTCCAGCCGGTTCAACTCGGTGCGGGCGTGGTGAGCGCTCACCGCCACGGCCACCGACAGGTTGAGGCTCTCCACGAAGCCGTGCATCTCAATGCGGAAGCTGGCATCGGCAAGCTCCAGCACCTCCCCGCTGACCCCGGCGTGCTCGTTGCCAAACACCAGGGCCGTGCGCCGCGAGAAATCCAGCTCGTGCAAGCCAACCGTTTCCCCCTCGCCCAGATGGCTGGCGTAGATGGCATAGCCCCGCCCGCGCAACTCGGCAAAGCACTCGGCCACTCCCGGCGGGCGGTGCAGGGTCAGCCAGCGCTCCGAACCGATGGTGATTCCGCGGGAGAGGCCCAGGCGCTCTCCGGGCGAGATCAGCCAGGCGTCCTGAAAGGAGAAGGCATCCAGCGAGCGCAGGGCCGCGCTAAGGTTGTGGGGATCGGTCATGGCCTCGAAAACGAAGGCTGCCTGGTCGCTGCGGCTGTCCAGCACCTGCCCCATGCGCTCCAGGCGACGGCTGGTCAGCAGGGGCTCCAGCAACTCTATGATCCGGTCGTGATCCATGGGCTCCGTCTCAGGGTGCCGGATGGGGCACCGGATGGGGCGCTGTATCATTCCGGGAGCCACCGGCAGGCCGCTCCTGCGGGGCAGCCCCGCCGGTCTGCGGCCGGACAGGGCCGATCAGGGCGGGCAGGTCGCGCACCATGTCCAGAAACTCCCGCTCGCTCTGGGCCTGAGCATCCGCACGCGGGCCGTCTTGGCCATCTCGAACCCCTTCAGGTAGCCCACCAGGTGCTTGCGGAACTCCAGCAGGGCCTTGCCGTGGGGGCGCAACTCACACAGCAGCCTGTAGTGCTTCTCTATTACCCGGGCCCGCTCCTCCATGGAGGGCCGGCGCTGTTCGCCGGGCAGGAACACCCAGGGGTTGCCGATGGCCGCCCGGCCAATCATGAAGCCGTCCAGATTACCCATGCGCGCCTGGCCGTCGTCCAGGTGCTGCACATCCCCGTTTCCCAGCACGGGCACGCTCAGGCGTTTCTTCAGCGCATGGATGGGCTCCCAGTCCGCCCGGCCGGAATACCCCTGGTTATAGGTGCGGCCATGGATGGTGATCAGCGAGGCCCCCGCATCGGCCAGGCTGCCGGCAAAGTCCCCCAGTCCGTCCGCGTTGCTCCAGCCCAGTCTGGTCTTTACGGAGACCTGCACCACGCCGGTTGAGGCCACGGCCTCCACCACCCGGCAGGCCTGTTGAACATCCCGCATCAAGCCGCTACCATGTTGGCTGTGAACTATCCTGCGGGAAGGGCAGCCCATGTTGATATCCACCCCGGCCACCCCCTGCTGCGCCAGGGCCAGGGAAGCCTCACGGAACGCCTGGGGATTGTTGCCGAAAAGCTGCACGAAATACGGATGCTCATCCGGGCTGAACTCCAGCCGCTGCCGCAGACGCTCGGAGCGCAGAAACCCGTCGGCGCTGGTAAACTCGCTGAACAGCACCACCCGGGGGCTGAACCCGCGCACCACGCGCCGAAAGGCGGAATCGGTGATTCCGTCCATGGGGGCCAGACACACTATGGGCCGGGGAATCTGCTGCCAGGAATATTCTTTGCTGGATTCGTTTGCCATTTCAGCCGGGTTTTCGTGCGCCGGGTTTTCGTGCGCCGGGTTTCAGTCAGCCGGGTTTCAGTCAGCCGTTTTTTCCTGGGCCGCCGGGCTTTCTCCGGGATGCCAGGGTGGTGCGGGGCTGGCCCTATGCTAAAATTCTCGGTGATATCAACAAAGGTTGCAACTTCGGCCTTCTTTTTCGCCGGAAGGATCTCGCAGGAACGGACATGAATATCCTGGTTGTGGATAAAAACGAGATTGTGCGCCGCCAGTTGTTCTGGGCTGTCCGGCAGGGCAATACCATGCACGAGGCCGCCGGGCGCGACGAACTGGCGGCGACCATCCGGGAAGTCCGCCCGGACGTGATCCTCCTGGAGCCCTTCGAGAAAAACGACCCGGACGATGGGGTGGGCCTGTCCCTGGTGGAAGGCCTGCTCAAGGAAAAATCCGCACCGGCCATTCTGATCATCACCGAACCCGAGCGCAAGGAAGCCGCCGCCCTGATGCTGCACATGGGGGTGATGGACGTTTTCTCCAAGCCCTTCGACGCCGAGGAGCTCAAGGTTGTACTGCGGCGGATCGAACGGCAGATCGAACTGCGTGATGCCGCCGGGGACGCGATCCTGAGTCTGTCCTCGAGCATGCCGGCACCCGAGCCCGTCGCAACTGTTGCGCTGGAGGACATCTCCAGCCTGGGCATTACGGGCAAGGACCCGCAAATCATGAAAATCATGGAGCAGCTGCGGCGGCTTGCCCCCACACCGGTTTCGGTGCTGATACACGGCGAGACCGGCACCGGAAAGGAGGTCTTCGCCCGGGCCATTCACCAGCTCAGCGAACGTGCCTCCAACAGATTCGTGGCCCTGAACTGCGCCGTGCTCAGCGACACGCTGGTGGAGGATGAACTGTTCGGCCACGAGAAAGGGGCCTTCACCGGAGCCATTGAAAGACGCAAGGGCAAGTTTGAATACGCCAATCTGGGCTCGCTGTTCCTGGATGAAATTGGCGAGCTCAGCCCCCGGCTGCAGTCCAAGTTTCTGCGGGTGCTGCAGGAGCGCTGCTTTGAACGGCTGGGAGGCAACCAGCTGATCGAAACAGACTTCCGGCTGATCAGCGCCACTCACCGCGATCTTCAGAACCTGGTACGGGAGAACCTGTTCCGGGAGGACCTGATGTACCGGATCAACGTGGTCAGCATCAACATTCCCCCGCTGCGGGAACGGCGGGCCGATATCCGGCTGCTGGCAGAACACTTCCTGGGCGAATACGGATTGAGCTTCAACCGGCCCCGCCGCCAGAGCTTCGCCGCCGAGGTGGTAAAGTTCATGTACGACTACCCCTGGCCGGGCAATGTGCGCGAGCTGAAACATTTTGTGGAGCGCGCCGTGGCCCTCACCGAGGGCGCAGTGATCGGCCCGGAAATCATTCCGGGGTCCTTCACCCCCGATATTTCCACCCCGACCATCCCTGCCGGCGGGGGGAACATGGAGTCCCTGGTGAAAAGCTACAAGCGCCAGCTATTGATGGAAACCCTCCGGACCACCGGCAACAACAAGCTCCAGGCGGCTCAGATCCTGGGCGTTTCCCGCTCCTACCTGTTCAAGATGATAAAGCAGCTCAATGTGCCCATCTGAAACACCCAGGAGGCGGGACGGCCTTTATAAATCTTGTCAACAATCGTACTTCAGGCGGGTTTGTACTCCATATCCAGCATCAGCAGCAGATCAACCAGGGCTTGGAAAACCATGTGAATCTGCAGGCCGACCCGGTATCGGCAGACTCCGAACGCGGTGGACTCCCGACAGTAGCGCACCGTGCCATCCACCTTGAAGGTGTTTTTGAAAAACACCAGTTCCACTCTCTCCCCTACATACAGGGGCCGTTCTATTTCGATGCCCAGCCCCCCTGACGATATATCCACTCCCTGCGCGGGCGTACTGCACCCGTTCTGAATCAACAAATTCGAACCGAAAGACATTCTGTCTGTCTGGCGATTGTTCTCCTGCCCCTCCGACACCTCCATTTTCCCTCCTCCGTCATCAATGATCGAGTGAGTTCCTCCCCGCAGAACAGCAGGGGTATATCTTTGTCCGGGCAGATGCGGAAATCCGCCATCATCCGGAATCATTCTGGTTTGAATTGCCTGTTTTCCCCGCCCGGAGTTCCGGAAGAACCCGGTTGTTGCGCTGGTTTTCTTTCCTGACAAACCATTTCCTGACGATACTGGAGATTCTGGATTTCCTTGTCAACCCCCCCCCAGAAAAAAATTACCGAAAGTTAAATAATGATTATTTATTGAAAATAGCGTTTGTTTGCAGCCGGTTACCGCCTGCCAGGACGGCGCATTTTACGGCTGGGACGTAGCGGGTGCGGGGGGAAGGGCGGTGTACTTGCCAGAAGGCCGGGAGTATCAT
>JAOUPZ010000218.1 GCA_029879595.1 Deltaproteobacteria bacterium
TCGCATGAATCACCCCGGCAGCTTGGAGGCCAGCCGGACGTTCTGTCCCTGCCGTCCAATGGCCAGTGAAAGCTGATCCGATTCCACCTCCACATCAATCTCCTTTTCCTCCTCGTTGATCTTGATGCGGTTGAGCTCGGCCGGTGCCAGCGAATTGGCGATATAGGTGGGGAGATCCTCGGAAAAGTGGACTATGTCTATCTTCTCCCCGCGCAGTTCGGAAATGATGGACTGCACCCTGGAGCCGCGCAGGCCCACACAGGCTCCCACCGGATCCACATCGGGATCGTTGGAGCGCACCGAGATCTTGGCCCTGCGCCCCGGTTCCCGCGCCGCGCCCACAATTTCCACAATACCGTCGTAGATTTCCGGCACCTCGGCCTCGAAGAGCTTGGTCACGAATTCCGGGTTGGCCCTCGAAATGACCAGCTGGGAAGGTTCACGGGGATCGTTCAGCACATCCATCAGAATCACCCGGATGTGATCCCCGCTGGAATACCTTTCATGGGGAATCTGCTCGCGGCGGTACAGGATGGCCTCGGTCTGAAGAAAGGTCACGAAAGTGCGACCGCGCTCCGTGCGGCTGACCACGCCGTTGAGCAGATCGCCTATGCGGTCCTTGAATTTTTCATAGATGGTTTCCCGCTCCGCCTCGCGGATTTTCTGGAAGATAAGCTGGCGCGCCGTCTGGGCGATAACCCTGCTCAGCTCCTTGTTGTCGATTTCGTATTCGACCTCGTCGCCGGGCTCGGCCAGTGAGTCCAGCTTGCGGGCCTCCTGGATCGGGATCTGGTTTTCCGGGTCATCCACCACCTCGGCCACCGTCTTGTAGCGAAACACCTCCAGCTCTCCGCTGTCCGTGTTCAGCCGGGCTTCGATATCCTCGAAATGCTTGTATTTGCGCTTGGCCGCGGCGGTCACCGCCTCCTGGATCACCTCAACAAGCCTGTTCCGGTCAATGCCCTTGTCCCGGGCGATATCACCGATGGCTTCCAGGATATTGTCTTTCACCATGATAGTTTTTCTTCCTGTTTATTATATCCGTTCCCGGTTGCCGATAAGCCGGCCCGCGGTTCCGGGCGCCATGTGCCGGCGTGTCTTGCCTGATGCGCCATGCTGCGGCGCCAGCTTTTACGAAAAATCTTCCATCCCCTGCCCGAATCCGGGCTCAACCGATATCAGGGTCCAGTCTGGCGGAACGTATCCCGTCCAGCGGTATTTCCAGCCGCTCTCCCGGCCTGTCCAGCGGTTCCAGGGACACAGACTGCTCCTGGACAACCAGAATAACACCCCTGATGCTCCGGGATTTCATCTCCGGCAGGCAATCCGGCACCAGGTTAATCAGCGCGGTCAGGCCAGTGGACTGCTCGAAGTGCCTTCTTTCCTTAAGTGCCCTGAACACCCCCGGGGAGGTAACTTCCAGTGAATAGGACTGGGGGATAATATCCTCCACGTCCAGCATCCTGTTGGCCAGTTCGCTTACCCTGGAACAGTCGTCCAGCGTAACCCCGTTCTCCGGGCCGGTTGTGCCCCGGTCGATGACCAGCCGCAGCACCCAGCGGCCCTCCTTCCTGAACTGGACTTCCAGCAGTCTCAGCCCCATGGCGGAAACCTGGCCGGCGAGCATCCGCTCCAGCTTTTCAGTTATGGCATCGCTGCTTTCTGTATGGGCATCGTCCTGCCCTGTTGCTTGCACCACTTTGCACCTTGCCAGAAGTCCTCGGGGCGGGCCCTGCAGTTGCCTCGCCTGCCGCAATCCCCACCGGGCACGCTGCCGGACTTGCCGCCGGACACACTGCCGCGCTGGCCGGCGGAACCGCCCGCATCGTCTGTACCCATGGCTGTTCGGCCGGGGGCAGCGCGAAAAATCGGGCACGCTGCCGAAAGGGTGGAAACAGACCGGATGTCGGGAGCGGGCCTGGCCTCATCCTCCTGGTTTCCGGCCTCGCCTATCGGTGCCACGGGAGCTAAACCACTTAGTCTTCCCTGGCGGTTGCGGCGGCAACTGTCCTGCCCGAGCAACCCGATACGGCTGATGCGGGGATTAACCCCTGAAAAGCTTATGATAACGACTGAAAAAAACAATCGCAACCCGGAAAGAGTATGCAGGGCCCCCCGGATATATTATCGTCGTTACCGGCCACTGGTTAAAGTTTATTACGAACCTGCCGACAATACAAACATGCCGCCTCAAAGCAGGCCCGGGAGCGTGGTGCGGAGAAGACGCGCCAGCGGCCCGGGGCTCCAGGAGGCTGTACAGATGAGCGGCGCCTGCCCTCGTCCTGGCCTGTAAAGACCAGGGGGGCATGGCGCGGACACAACCATTTGCAGGGCCCGGTGGGCCCCGCGGGTTGTGTGCCGGGGCCGACTGGATGAACCAGCGGCCTTTGATGCGCTTGTCCGCGGAGAATATGCCGAGGGTGTACTGGTGCGCCCTTTGGCAGCGTTATTGCTATTAATGGCAATCAGGTGCCCGCACATCGCCGGGGGGCGGAATCACGCGGGATAATACGCCTGAGACATGAATGAACGGAATGTACTGTTATCTTGGTACCAAAACAAACCGGGTGAAAAAATGTCTTTCAAGAAACTTCTGACTGTTCTGATATGCCTTGCGGCCCTTTCTGGGACGGCACAGGCGCAGGACGCCTATCCGACGATAAAGTTCGGGCTTAATTTTTCTTCCATGTCGAACACCACCTACCTGCACGAGCACACCTCGGGCAATATCAAGATTTCCGAGCCCATGGTAGGCACGGAGTTGATGTTCGAATACCTCGTATTTGAACATGTGGGATTCGATATCGACTACACCATATCCCCATACGAGAGGAACTACGCGCTGGAAGTGGGCGGCACCAACGTGGCCACCAACGCCAAGGAATCGGCCAGCTACTTCGCCTATGGGGTGAACCTGTATTTCGACAAGGCCTATCGCAAGGGCCTGACGTTCTGGACAGGGGTATCCACCGGGGTGCTCAACGTATCCCATGAGTTCGAGGGCGGGGAACTTGATGGCAAAAACTCCTCCGACTCGATGAACCTGCAGATATACAGGCTGGGCTTCGACTGGGTCACCACCCTGGCCGGGATGCGCTTCCGCTATCAGTATCAGGTTGGCGAGGCCACCAATACCAAGGGCCTGGTGAACCTGGAACGCCAGCAGATGGATTACACGGGAAGCACCTACTCGGTGGGAGTGTACATGTTCTTCTAGGCCGCTCCGGCCGGTTTTCCCCCGCCGCGCCAGCCCCCGGCACCGCAGCGGACCCCACAGATTCACACCCGGTTCTTGCCGGCATTTGACTTTTCAGGAGGTCTTCCCCTCCAATAAAAGACGGATGCCGGTTATTTCCTTTGACCCCGCCTTGTGTTTTTGCCACCATTTTGTGGATATACGTCCGCCGGATATGACCTGGTATCTCCGGCGCGCACAGGCCCGCGAAGGGCTTGTTTTTTTTAACCCCGCAGAAAACCACCGGAAAAGATCATCAATGGTTCAGAACATTCTCGTCAGCGTTGCCTGGCCTTATGCCAACGGTCCGCGGCACATCGGCCATGTGGCCGGCTTTGGAGTGCCCAGCGACATTTTCGCACGCTACCACCGGCTGGCCGGCAACCGCGTGTTGATGGTCAGCGGAACCGATGAGCACGGCACACCCATAACCGTGCAGGCAGACAAGGAAGGGGTGACCCCCAAGACCCTGGTGGACAGGTACAACGGCATCATCACCGAGGACCTCATGAAGCTGGGGCTGAGCTATGATCTGTTCACCCGCACCACCACACTCAATCATTCGGTCATCACACAGGACCTGTTCAAGACCCTGTTTGAAAAGGGCTATATCATCAAGAAATACATGATGGGAGCCTTCAGCGCCCGCACGGGACACACCCTGCCGGACCGCTTTTTGGAAGGGACCTGCCCGCACTGCGCGTTTGAGGAGGCCCGGGGCGACCAGTGCGACAACTGCGGCAAGCAGCTGGACCCGGAGGAACTGATCAACCCCCGCTCCAAGGTGGATGGGGAGCCCCCGGTGTTCCGCGAGAGCGAGCATTTCTTCCTGGATCTGTCGGCCTTTGTGGACCCCTTGCGGCGGTGGATAAACGACCAGGAACACTGGCGCAGCAATGTGCGCCGGTTTTCCCTGAACCTGCTGGAAGACCTGCAGCCCCGGGCCATTACCAGGGACCTGGAGTGGGGAATCACCATTCCCCTGCCGGAATATGAGGACCGCAGCGACAAGAAGATCTATGTATGGTTCGACGCGGTGACCGGGTACCTGTCGGCCTCGGTGGAGTGGGCCGACTATGTGGGACAGCCCGATGCCTGGCGCGAGTGGTGGCAGAATCCGGAGGCCCGGCACTATTACTTCATGGGCAAGGACAATATCGTATTCCACTCGGTGATCTGGCCCAGTATGCTGATCGGCTATGGCAACGGCCTGCCCGGCTCGCTGGGCACCGGCGAGGGCGAGCCTTTGGGAATACCCTTCGATGTGGTATCCAGCGAGTTCCTGACCATGGAGGGCCGCAAGTTTTCCTCCAGCCGGGGCGTGGTCATTTATGTGAAGGATTTCCTGGATCGGTACGACCCGGACGCCCTCAGGTTCTATCTCACCATTGCCGGTCCGGAATCCCAGGACACCGATTTCACCTGGGCCGAGTTCGTCAGGCGCAACAACGATGAGCTGGTGGCCACCTGGGGTAACCTGGTCAACCGGGTGATGAGCATGACCAACAAGGCCTTCGGCAAGGTGCCCCCCAACGACAAACTCCAGCCCGCCGACCGTGAGACCATCGAGAAGGTGGAACTGGCCTTTGGGAGCATCGGAGACCTGATCGAAAAATGCAGCTTCAAGGCCGCCCTGGCCGAGTGCCTTCTTACCGCGGATCTGGTGAACAGGTATCTCAATGACACCGAACCCTGGCAGCTGGTAAAGACCGACATGGAGCGGGCGGGAGCCGTCCTGTACACGGCGCTGCAATGCATTGACAACCTCAAGGTGCTGCTGGCTCCGTTCCTGCCTTTCTCCTGCCAGCGGCTGCACCAGATGCTGGGCTATCAGGGAAGCCTTTCGGGGGAATTACGGTTCGACGAGCACCAGGAAAAAAACGGGGACTCCCACCGGGTGCTGACGGGCGATTACCATAAGCGGGTGGGAACATGGCGGCCCACCGCCCTGCCTCCGGGGCAGGCTCTCCAGGATCCGCAGCCCCTTTTCAAGAAGCTTGATGATTCGGTGGTGACCGAGGAACTGGCCCGCATGGAAACCAGGGTAGCCGAATAGCCTGTTCGGCAAACGCCGGGAGAGACCCTTAGGAAAACAGCTCCTCCGGAGCCCACACCTGCGGCTTAGGTTCCAACCGGCTTATTTTTTGGCCGGTTCCTTGAAAATCCTTCCCGGTTCCCGTGGGCCTCCATGCCGGAAGATCAGCAAAAGGCCGTCCGGCGGTGGAAGGAATAAATAGCCCGCGGGAGGAAAACACGGTAAAATATCCGGGTTAAGTTATTCAGACTATCGGCAGCCCACAGGGCCGAAGGGGGCCAGGAAGGCCGGCAGCAGGAACCACCGCCGCGCCCCCAGCTGGGGCCGGGTTTGCCCGGATAGACAACTGATATTTCGCCACACT
>JAOUPZ010000219.1 GCA_029879595.1 Deltaproteobacteria bacterium
ATCACCCGCGCCATTGCCGACCAGGGTCGGACGATCCGCGTGCCCGTGCATATGATCGAGACCATGAACAAGCTTCTGCGGACCTCCCGGCAGCTGGTGCAGGAACTGGGACGCGAGCCCACCCCGGAGGAAATCGCCCGGATACTGGACCTGCCCCTGGAGAAGGTGCGCAAGGTATTCCAGATCGCCAAGGAGCCGACCTCGCTGGAAACCCCCATCGGCGAGGAAGAGGATTCCCACCTGGGGGATTTCATTCCCGACACCAAGATCGACCTGCCGGACGACATGGCCATGAACCAGAACCTTTCGGAGACCACCAAGCATGTGCTGGGCAGCCTTACCGACCGCGAGGAAAAGGTGCTGCGCATGAGGTTCGGCATCGGGGAGCGCCGGGATCACACCCTGGAGGAAATCGGCCAGGACTTTGACGTCACCCGGGAAAGGATCCGCCAGATCGAGGCCAAGGCCCTCAGGAAACTGCGGCACCCCACCCGCAGCAAGCAGCTGCGCAGCTTTTACCAATAACCTGGGGGCGGGGGGAAGGCTTGTCGGGCCATGAAGATAACAATAAAACTGTTTGCCATGCTGAAGGAATCCCTGGGGGAAGAGGTAGAGCTTGAAGTGCCGGATCCGGTTACAGTGGGCCGGATGCTGGAGCTGTTCTGCAGCGAGCATCCCCGTTTCGCCCCTGCCCTGCCCAGCCTCAAGGTGGCCGTGGACCATGTCTACGCCATGAATGACGAGGAGATCCGGGCCGGACAGGAAGTGGCCATAATTCCGCCTGTTAGCGGCGGGCGATAAAGTACAGCGCATGAACCACGAGATCGTAGAAGCCCCCATAGACATGAACGACCTGCTGGCCAGGGTGGCCTCACCCGGCGCGGGAGGAATCGCCACCTTTCTGGGCGTGGTGCGCGACAACGCCCTGGGGCGCAAGGTGCGCTACCTGTTCTATGAGGCCTATCCTCCCATGGCCATCAAGGAGATGGAAAAGCTGGAAGCCGAGGTCAGGGAGCGCTGGGACATTATTTCCATCGCCATCACCCACCGGGTGGGACGGCTGGAAATCGGCGAGGCCAGCGTGGCCATCGCGGTGTCCTCGGCCCACCGCAAAGAGGCCCTGGAGGCCTGTCACTACACCATAGACCGGATCAAGCAGACCGTCCCGGTGTGGAAGAAGGAATACTGGGAGGGGGGCGAGGTCTGGGTGGAAAACTCCGCTGGGTCAACCATCACCCGTGAGCCCTGATGGCTTCCCCGGCCCGACTTTCCGCCCCGCTGCTGCACAGGCTGCTGCTGCACAGGCTGCTGCTGCACAGGCTGCTGCCGCTCTGCCTGCTGCTGATTCTGCCTGCCGGATGCACCCCGCTGACCTACCAGGACATCTCGGATGACGGGCAGGGCCGCCGGGCAGTGCTGATAACCGGCATGCCCGCGCCCCAGGAGCCCCCCCTGCCGGAACTGAAGACCCTCACCCCCAGCCAGCTGGAATCCAGCCTGAGAAAGATCACCGTCAAGGTCAGCACCTGGGTATCCTTCATGTACGGAGAAAGCGGACCGCTGTTTTCCGGCGCACAGGTGCTCTGGGCCCGGAACATTCTCCAGGAGCGCCTGGGAGCACTGGCCCCCGGCCAGCGCATCGAACTGAACATGAAGGACCGCTTCAAGGGCCATAGTATCAGGGTGGAAACCTACCTGGATGGCCCGCACCTGGTGTACCGGTTCCGGCACCTGGTCTCCAACGAGGATGACATAAAGACCGCAGGCGGGGGCCGCCCGTTGTTCCGGGCAGAACTGCTGGCGCAGGAAGGGCAGGAAATCGTCCTGGACCACCATTCGGTCATGCTCCGCGATGACATCCGCCCGGCCAGGCAGGAATCGGCGCAGGCCCTGCAGGAAAAGCTCAACCTGTTGACCGACGCCAGAGAAAAGAACATTCTGTCCGGGCCGGAGGCCGACGACATGGAACGGCTGATCCGGGAAAACTCACAGGTGGGTCTGGATTCCTGGCGGCTGTACTGGGAGAAGCGCAGCACGCTTTCCCGGGCCTACGAGCAGGGCCTTTTTTCCCCCGCCGAGCTGGAACAGCGCAAATCCCTCCTGCTGACCGATCTGGGCCTGCAGGCCCCCACCCCCTGATCATACCCGGCCGCCCGGCCTAAGGTTTTTGTGAAAATAGCCGATGACTGGTATAATAACCCGGCTGGTGCAGGCGGACCATGGACAGGCGCCGCCACCGGCCGGGTGTCGCCCAAAGGCCCCAGGCCAAGACCGCCATCGGAAAGGCACATAAGAGCTCACAGGGCTTGCAAAGGTTAACCGAGAAACAAAAGGGTCACCATGATCAAAGCCAACACAGGCTGCAAAAGTGTGAACATAATCCTTGCGGCGATAGCATTCGTGGCACTCGCCATGACCACCATGACCGTGCCTGCGGCCCTGGCAGTGGACGCCGCCGAGCATGATGCCGTGATCTTCGGCTACAGCATGAGCAACATGGAGGTGAAGGACTCCGCCGATCTGGTCGATGGCAGATCGGGATATCTGGGAGCCAAGGTGGGGTTTTTCTGGATTCTGTTCTTGGAATTCGGGTACGGCGAAACCTATTATCTTGATGAGGCCAACATCGGCGGGGTGCAAAAGGAAATCCGGTTCAGAACCACCGGCGCCTATTACGGAGGGGGAATGATCATCCCGGTGCGGGGAATGCGGCTGGGGGTCAGGGGCCAGCGCTACCGCAACAATAAATGGGAACAGGAAGGAAAGGACAAGCTTACCGGCGACAAGGACCCCACCCTGTCCCTGCGGGGCAACATAGACTACCTGAGCGGTTTCGGGTTCGTGCAGTTTGGCCAGGACAGCTGGCTAGAGATCGGGATCCGCCGCGACATCATCAACGAGACCGATTCCGTGCTGACCAACAGCTTCGGGCCATACCTGCAGATCAGCATCCCCATCCGTGAGTCCTCCGGTGGAACTCAGTAAAGACCCAACCTTCAAGCGGGGAGTGACACCCATGGAATACAAATTCGAAAAAATTACTATGTGGAACAGGCTGACCCGCGCCGCCGTGGCGCTGGCCTTCTGGGCGCTGCTGCTGGCCCTGCCCGCAGGAAGCTCAGCCCTGGCTTATGATGCGGGAGAAAGCGACGCCTTTTATATCGGCGGGGGCTCGTCCAATATTGAGATGAAGACCACCGATGACATCATAAGCGGGCAGAACATCCTGGGAGGAGTACGCATAGGGTTGTTCTGGACGTTCTTCCTGGACTTTGGATACGGAGCGATCCAGTACTGGGACAAGGTGGATATCTCAGGTGTAAAGTACGACCTGAGCTTCCGCACCACCGGCGCCCATTACGGCATCGGAACCATCATCCCGGTGCGCAAGATGCGCCTGGGAGTCAAGGCCCTGCAAAGCCCCAACAACCGCTGGGAGCAGGAACTGGTGGAGCCCATCTCCGGGGCCAAGACGGTGAAGAGCGGCAGCCTCACCTTTCTGAGCACCTTCGCCTTTGTCCAGTTCACCTACCAGGGCGGCTCCTGGGAACTGGGCGCCCGCCGCGACCTCATCAATGACGAACAAATAGAGGTTTCCAACAGCTTCGGGCCCTATCTGGCGCTGAACATCCAGATGTAGCTCCCCGGGCGGCCATCAGCCAGCCCGATCAGGCTCCGGGACGGTTTCCAGTCCCGGGGCGATATCACGGGCAAAGTTGCGGCCCCTGCCGAAGCGTTCCAGATAAATCCGCCAGCCCTGGCTGCTGTCCGGGCACATCAGTTCATCCTCCACCATCCGCTGCACCTCCTGCTCGGTAGCCCAGCGCCCATCGGAAACCTCCTCGGGCTGCCAGATAATCTCGCCCCCGTACACCGCGGCAAACACCCGCACCAGATTATTCGTCCAGGGCCCCTGGTAGCGGTGGCCGAACAGCCCATAGAGCGCCGTGCCGCGCACTCCAAGCTCTTCGGCCAGCTCGCGCCGGGCGTTGACGGCGTAGTCCTCTCCCGAGCCCACCGTGCCGCCCACGCACATGTCCCAGTACCCGGGGTAGACGTCCTTGGCGTCACTGCGCCTGTGGATGTACAGCCGGCCGTCCGGATGGAACACGAAGGTGGTTGTCACCGGATGCAAAAGATTGCGCCGGCGCATCTCATCCCGGGTCACCGTGCCCAGCACGCGCCCCTGCTCATCCACCCAGTCCACCATTTCCCGCGCACCGCCGCCCATGACCCTCCCTGCTTTCGTTTTCTGCCGCCTAGACCTTTGTCCAGTACACCCCGATCCGGTCCCGGCCGAATACCAGCCGGTCCAGCCGGAACCGGAAGGACGATTCGACCACCATCCCCGGCCGTAGCGCGGGGATATAGGGCAGGCTCAGGTAGTTCTTTGATTCATCAAGATCCCTCAGCAGCTCTTTTTTAATGGGCACCGGGGAGCGGGTATAGGGCCCGGAGGCCCAGTGCCCCCAGTACACCCGTCCGTCCGGCAGCTGATACCACACCGAGCCGGGCAGTTCCCACTTGCTGGCCAGCAGCCCCAGCGCATCCAGGGCCGTGCCCCCGCTGGTGAACGACGGGCGCTTCTCGTCCAGATACACGGCCCCCGCCGGCAGCAGGAAATGCAGCCGCGAGATGTCCTCCACGCGGGATATGACATCCCTTACGGTGGGCCAGCGCATGTTTATCACCATCTTTTGCGCCAGGGACATGGTCAGTTCGCTGACCTCGATTTTGTACTGGCCGGGCTGGGTGGACTCAACACTGGTAAGCGCGCCCACCAGCACCAGATATTCCTGCTGGCCGGCCACCCCCACATAGAACTCCGCCACCCCCCGCTGCGGCGGAGGTTGCTCCAGCCACACCTGAAACCGGCCGCTCCCCACCTGGCTGAGCCCCAGGGTAACCTCGTCCCGGATCAACGAGCCCTTCCGGCCGTTGATGACCAGCCGCTTGTTTATTTCCATCAAACATCCCCTTTCATGTGATCAATGCCCGCATGGCCCGGGGGCGGTCGGTGAATATGCCGTTGAGGCCCATGGAGAAGAACCGCGCGGCCTGGCCCGGATCGTTCACCGTCCAGGGGCGCAGGGGCAGGCCGTATTTGCGGCAGCTCAGCACCATGTGCTTGGTGACCGCGCTGCGATGGGGGTGCAGGCCCTGCAGGCCGAGGTTGCGCACATACAGCCAGGGGTCCACCAGATGCTCACTCACCACCGCCGCGCAGGGGATCTTCGGGGCCAGTTCCCGGGCCTCCAGCAGCGAGTAGTGATTCATGGAGCTCAGCACGACCCTTTCCTCCAGCCCCAACACCACCACCATGCGCACCACGGCGGGCACCAGCCCGGGATAGGCCACCTTGGTCGTCTTCAACTCGATATTGATGGTCAGCGGCGTGTCCTTCAGATAGCCCAGCACTTCCTCCAGGGTGGGCACCTTTTCCCCCTCAAAGGAGGGGGAAAACCATTTGCCCGCATCCAGGGCCTGCAACTGCGCCAGGGAATGATCGGCGACCAGGCCCTGTCCGGCTACGGTCCGCCCCAGGTGCTCATCATGCACCACCACCGGCACGCCATCCCGGGTGGCCTGCACATCAAACTCCACTCCATCGGCGCCGGCCTCCACGGC
>JAOUPZ010000014.1 GCA_029879595.1 Deltaproteobacteria bacterium
GCGCATGAGCTTCCGTTGTTATTTAAGCGTTGCGTACTTGGGCAACTCCGGCGGCTTCATGGATATTTCCTTGCCCGAAAGGGCTTCCAGAAATGCCGTCAGGTCCGCTTTTTCCTTGTCGGAAAGATTCAGGGGCTTGATGATGTCCGTCTTGTTCTTGTCGAACTCATTTTTCCCGCCGCCCGCGTTATAGAAGTCCACCACCTCCTCCAGAGTGAAGAAGGCCCCGTTGTGCATGTAGGGAGCGGTGTACTTGGTATAGCGCAAGGGAGCTGTGCGGAACTTGCCCTTGTCCTTTTCTTCCTTGGTACGGAAGTACATGCCAGGATCGTCCTTTACTGTGCGGTACATCTCCTCGTTGGCGCCCTTGGCATAGATCTCGAAGCGGAAGGTTATCTGCTTGAGTCCATCGTCGGCCCATGCCTCATGGCGAGGCACACCGAGATTATAATACTTCTCGTCGGTGAGCATGGGGCCGTTATGGCACTCGACACAGTTGCCCTTGCCTTTGAAGATCTCGAATCCGGCTTTCTGCTGGGCGTTCAGTGCGTTCTTATTGCCACGCATGAACTGATCATACGGAGTGTTGGTGTCCACCAGGGTGCGCTCGAAAGCGGCGATGGCTCTCCATACGTTGAACAGCAGCGGCCACTCATCACCAAAAACCTTGCGGAACCGCTTGCGGTATTCCGGGATCAGGGCCAGACGCGCTTCCATCACATCGAACTCGCCGTTGCCGGCCACACCACCGGAGGCGGCGCTCTTGGCCTGGGCTTCCAGACTCTTGGAGGAGCCGGCCCAGAACAGCTTGCTCAGGTAGGCGGAGTTGATGATGGACTGGCTGTTGCGCCAGTGGATGGTGCCGGGATAACCGCGGCTCACTTCGCCCGGATCAGCCCAGCCATTCTTGGGATCGTGGCAGTCAGCGCAGGAGATGGAAGCATCGCCTCCGATGCGCGGATCGAAAAACAGCAGTTTGCCAAGCTCAATCTTTTCCTTGGTCATGACGTTATCCGGCGGATCGGGCACCTTGCCCAGGGCCGCCAGAGGAGCGTCCTCATCGGGGTCACCCGCCGCAAATGCCGAGGAGGGAGCAGTCCCTCCAAACAGCATCAGCGCCAAGGCCGCTACAAGCATATATTGAATCGCTTTCATGTTCAGCCTCCTTAGTTACGGGCTTTCCACCAATCGGGGATTGGCTTGTAGTTGACATCGATCTTTTCAGACCAGACGTGATCGGGGCCGTTGAGAGGGTCTCCTGAAAGGGCCTCAAGAAAGGCCACCAGATCAGACTGCTCCTTGCTGGAGAGTTTCAGGGCCTTCAGGCCTGAGCCCTTGCCGGCACCCTTGTTGTAGAAATCCACCACATCCTTCAGGGTTTTCAGCATGCCGTTGTGCATGTAGGGAGCCGTATACTTCAACTCGCGGAGACTGGGGGTCATGAAGGTTCCCAGGTTCTCCTTGTAGTTGTTGCGGATGGCTCCGCCCGGGTCCTGGCGCAGGTTCATGTAGTTATCAATGCCCATGGACTTGGTGAAGGCAATGAACGCCACATGGCGCAGGGGCTTTTGAAAGATCTCCTTGTTCTCGGGCACGCCCAGCTTGTGCAGCTTCTGGTCGGAGAACAGGGGGCCGTTATGGCACTTCACGCAACCACCCTTGCCGGTGAAAATACTCTGGCCGGCCTTGGCCGCGGCGGACATCTTGCCGGAGTCAAAGGGAGCGTTCCGGGAGGTCAGCGACTTCAGATACTCCGGAATGGCGTTCCGCACCTTGCCGTTAGAGGGCTCACCCCAGCCGGCGTCGGCGAACATCTTGATGTACACGGGGTCCTGCTTGATGCGCTCCTGCATGATGCGCATGTCCATGTTCATCCAGATGGTCTCGGTGATCATCTCACGGGTCACGTCGTTCAGGTCCGTTCCGATTCTTCCATCATGAAACCACGCGTCCTTGAAGGTCGTGTTGATCACAGATGGCGTGTTGCGGAACCCCTCCGTGCCCGGATAGGCATCAGAAAGAGGCTTGCCGTCGGCAAAGCCCTTGGTTGGATCATGACAACTGGAACAGCTGAGAGCGACGTCTCCGGACAGGCGCTTGTCAAAGAACAGGCGCTTTCCGATGGCCGCTTTCTTGGCGTCGAACTCCACTTTGGGCAGCGGCCCGATGTCGGCAGCGCTCAGGATCCCGATCCCAAGCCATGCCGCCATCGCGAGCATAACCCCAAACTTTGTTTTCATGACTCCTCCTTCCCTCCACTTGCAGGGAAATAATGAACTGCAGACACCGATTGCAGCCGATACCACTACCGGCGCCAGTTTAAAGGTCCGCGGAGTTGCTGCATCTTCCCCACTTCCGCAGTCCAGTCAAAAACTCAGATCTCCTTTCGTTTGTTCCTGCTGTACCGGACAAACCACCATTCGGCCAAACCAACCATCAGCATCACCACAATGGTCCAAAGGTACAGCGAGCCTGGAATTGAAGCCTCCAGGGCTATAAACCTCCAGTCGGAAAGCGACATTATGAGGCCATGCTCGCCGTTGGACCCATCCCAGACGTTGAATGCGATGGGAATCAGCCGGCCCGGCTCAAACTGAACATCGTTTCGGGAGTCCTCGTTCTTCAGCGACCTGGTCAAAACAACCCGCCACTGTCCATCCTTCCAGGTACCCATGCCCTTTACCTGTTGAGACTCCCCAGGTTGAAGGGCCAGAGGCTTTTGGAATCCCTTTGCGTTGAACTCTTCCGCTGAATTCACTCCTTGCTCCTGCAGATCCGACTTCCAGACCCACATGTTCACCGGATCGGAAGTTTCCCCACGGAAAAAGTGGGGCTTGCGGGCTCCGTCGCGCATTTTCACCGGAAACTGCAGCGCGACAGAATCCCGGAAAACGTTTGGCTTCCTGGGGATGTCCCCGAAGGCCTTCACATAGGTGGTCTGGAACTCCTTTATCTCCTGGGACTCGTCATGGACCGTGTCCTTGAACGGATCGTCCCACACCACCAGCACGGCTATATCCTGGCCGTTGTACAGGGCCCGGGCCTCCACCATGTCCACCGAGATGTTCTGCCAGCGGGGCTGCGCCAGCACCTGTCCGGTCAGAGGCACCTTCAGGACGGGAGCGGAATCCCAGGCCGGATCGTCTGCGTTTTCCGGCAGGTCGCCTTCCATGCTGGCCGCCTTGATGACCACTCCCTCGCTTTCCTTGTCCGAAGCCAGCGCGGAAATATAGTTGGCCAGGTGCCAGCGCTCCTCCTCGCTGAGGGTCTTGATAAACGAGGGCATGGGAGTGCCGTCCACGCCGGTGGAAAACCTGTAGAAGATGTCCTCGGGTCTGTTGCCGCCCTTGAGGCTCCAACCCCGGGTAAGATTGCGGACGCGAAGCTTGAAACCCCAGCCATCCTGCAGGGTGTCCGATTTCTGCCCGTCTCCGCGGCCCTGCTTTCCATGGCATTCCCAGCACTTGGCCTTGAGGAATATCTCCCGGCCCTTGGCCGCGCTGTCCTCGGAAAAGGGAATCGGGCTGGAGGCCTTCACCACGAAGTTTTCCGGATTGAAATCCGGATCGGCGAATTCGGGCGTAAAGGTCTTGATAAAGTAAACGACCTTCCAGCGCTGGTCTTCGCTGAGGGTAAGCTCCCAGCGGGGCATGGCGGTGCCGGAGAGGCCCCTGCTGACGGCGTTGAACAAATCGATGTCCCGGGGCAGTTGCCCTGATTCCGTGGTGCGTATCTTGAACATGCCCATGGTGAGATCACGGGGCCTCGGGTCCAGGAAATCGGCCGCCGGGCCGTTGCCGTCACCCAGTTCGCCATGGCAGTACACGCACCGGTCAAAGTATATGACCTTTCCCTCGGCCAGCGTGGCTTCGTTTTCCGGCGGCCTGTTCCCCTGGGAAAAAGCCTGGCCCGGCCAGAGCAGCGCGGCCAGCGCGGTCAGCGCCAGCATTGATATCAGATTGCCAAGCTTGTAATGCACGAAACCTCGTAATATTCCTGGTTGTTGTTTTCGGCTGTTGTAAATCACTCGTGCTTCTCCGGCTCGCGCGGGTTCACCCCGGAAATGAAGTACTCACCCAGCAAAACCTTCCAGCGCTCCTCCTCGGTCAGATTGAGCTCCCAGATGGGCATGGCGGAATCCCAGGGGGTGGCAGCCGAGGACAGGCCCGGCCCACCCTTGGAGACCCTCCAGAACGCGTAGGACTCCACAATGGTCGGCAGCAGTCCCGGGTCGCGGAAGTTTGCCGGCTTTAACCGGAAACCCCGGGCCATGGGGCCCTCGCCATTGGCCTGCATGCCATGGCAGGGGCGACAGTTGATGGCATAGAGGCTGGCGCCCTCCCGGGTGTGTTTTTCCACCAGGGCCTTGCGGGCGTCCTCGGGACCGGCGATGGGCTGGCCTTCCTCGGCCTTGCGGGACTGAAAATCCTGCACCTGTTTTTCGCTCACGTTCCGGAACGGGCTCAGCAGTCCCTCATATGAGCCCGGCATGGTGGGGTGCTGTATGCGGACGCCGGCCGGGCTGATCAGCCTGGGAATGCCGTCCGAGAAGTAACCCGCTCCCACCACAAGCGGCAGTGCCACCAGCACGCCCATACGCATCGTGGCCAGGGTCTTGTTTTCGGTGTCGCCGAAAAACCTGACCAGGGGTTCCATGAACGCCTTGCGGCGGTCTGCGCTGGAGGATATGTAGATGAACAGGCCCGTGAATATAAGGGCCCGGTACATGGCCAGGGCGGCAGCGGGCATGTGCAGCATGTCGGTCGAGCCCACGGCCCACTTGGAAATGAGCGGGAAGAGTACCTCCAGCCCGCCGTAATAAAACACTAGGTAGAAGACCACGACCTTCCAGAACATGTTTATTTCAAATTTGCCTTTCATTCCGCGCCCTCCTCGGCCACTGGTTCCGCAGCGGCCTCATCTCCGCCTTCCTCCCCTGCTTCAGCCGGAGGAGGTTCTCCGGTAAGGGTGAGAACATAAGCCAGCACATCGTGCAACTGCTGGACGTTCAGGTCTTCTGCGAACCCGCCGGGCATGATGGAAGTCTCCTGCGGTGCCACGTCCTTGATGTCAGCTGCGGGAATTTTCAGCAGCTTGGCGTTGGCGTCCTTGAGCACTATGCCGGCATCGTTCTGCTCCTTAAGCACTCCGGTGAGGTACTGGCCGTCGCTGGTTTCCACCAGATAGGGCTCGAACCCGCTGGCAATCACAGCGCTGGGAATAAGGATTGACTCGACGATATATTGTGGCGTCCTGGTGGCCGCGACCGTTGTCAGGTCCGGGCCTACATCGCCGCCCTTGCCCTCCACTGTATGACAGCGGGAACATCCGGCGTTGCTCTCCTCGTCGTAGAAAAGCTCCATGCCGGTTTCCGCATCGCCCTCCAGATAGGGTGTCCAGGGAGCTGCGGCCTCCTGGCTGGCAGCGGCCAGCACCTTGTCCGGCAGGTTGATGGCCTTCTCGTCAACCTCGCCGCCCAGGCTCTGCAGAAACATGATCACTGCCTTGAACTCGTCTGAACTGAGACTGATCGGCGGAAGATACACCAACGGCATTTCGTTCTTGTAGCCGGAAACAACATAGGCGCCAGGATCAACCAGGGATTCCACCAGATAGTCGGTGGCACTATGGGGCTGACCGGTCTTGGCGGCGCGTTCCCTGGCGCGCTCCTCGGCGCGCTGGCCCATGGGCTCGGTGAACTTGCCGTACACTCCGTGGTTGGGCCCCCGGATGGCACTGCCGTGCTCACCCACACTGTGGCAGGTGGAGCACTTGCCCTTGCCGAAATAGATCGCCTCGCCGGCCTCCGGGCTGACCCCCTCGGTGGAGGCCGTCGCCATTCCGCCGCCGGAGACATCCGTGACAACCTTGCCCACATAAACAAACGCACCCAGCACGGCCAGCACGAAGACCACCACCGAAAGCCCGCTTTTCGCCTCCTGGCTAAGGGATGTGTAAGTCATTTCTCACCCCCCTCCGCTGGCGGCCGGTTTGGCCGGTTTAGCCGGTTTTTTCTTTTCGCCCATCTCGGCCAGCCAGAAGGCTATGAACACCAGAACGAAGAAAATCAGGGCGCACAAACCGATGACCTTGGCGGCATAGGCGTTGGTGGGCGTAAAGGCCCACTCGGAGGTATCTTCCAGCACTCCGTATATGTGCCAGTTTTCCCGCAGGCCGGAGCGGATAAAGCCCATGATTCCCATGGTGAGCACGGCCCAGATGGAAAGCAGGATCAGCACATACTGGCTGATGGCCGGCATCCGGCCCCATTTCAGCTTGCCCAGGCTCTTGGCGCCCCGGAAGATCACTATGTCGATGGCCGAGTTGACGATGATGCAGCTCAACAGGGATATCCACTGGGCCACCGCCAGGTTTCTCAGCAGCGGGCTGGCCTCGGCCATCACCACAAAGCCGTATATGCCGAGGATGAACACGGTATTGATGGCCGTGTAGCCAAACAGCAGGCCCTGCCCCAGCCGGCCCTTTTCCTTGAAGGTCAGCACGACCGCCAGGGCGATGAATCCCACCTGCCCGAGCAGGGCCAGGCCCGGCAGAAGGAAGTAGCCCGCCTTGGAGGCGTCCAGGTCCAGCACTGCCGGATCTACCGTAAGCAGCCAGAGCCCGTAGTACAGAATGAATCCGCCGATCATCAGGGTGGGCACCAGCACGATACCCCGGGCCATGTTGCCCTGGGCCCGCACCGACACCGCGTCGGCCACGTTGGCCCGCCGGTACAGCAGGAAGCTGAAGAAGGTGGACAGGATCATGAAGTTGATCACAGCGTTCTTGGCCGGCATCAGCCCGAAATACTTCAGGGTGGGGTGATACTGCCCGCCCATGCGCACCTGCTCTTCGGAGCTCAGCGGCAGGTTGTGGGGCGTCAGCCAGATCATGAAGCTGATGACCAGGATGAACAGCACGAACTTGATGTAGGTCTGGTAGCGTTCCGCGCCGGGAATTCTGTCCATGCCCAGCCACAGGTAGAAGTTCCCCAGGATCAGCAGTCCGCCGATTCCGATGGCCTGGATGATGAACGTCCAGCTGAACGCGCCGCCCATCATGTTGTTGCCCATGACCGGGGAATAGCTGTACACCTCGCGGCCCAGGTAGTACCCGGCAAAGGGCAGCAGAATCAGGGAACTCATGGCGATGAAGTTCCCCACATAGCCCATCCAGTCGTAGTGGGCGCGGTCCTCGTCGTTGTCGCTCACGAGGAACTTGATGGCCGCGTAGGTTCCCGCCACCAGGCCGCCGAATACCAGATTGCCCAGCACACGGTGCAGGTTTACCGGATTCCACAACGGATTGTAGATTGCCTCCCAGGTGGTGCCCTCGAACTTCATGGTCTCCGGGTTGATCCCGGTGGGGCTCATCATGTAGGTGGCCCAGGAATTGGCTATCAGCAGGATGATGATGCCCACCACGTTCAGCATCACGCCGGCGGTTATGTGAATCCCCTTTTTATTCTTCGTGCGCTCCCATGAATAGTAATAGAAGTACAGCGTGAAGGTTTCCGCGAAGAAGAACAGGGCGTATATATAAAAGCCCTTCCCGAAGGCACCCATCAGGAATCCCATCAGCTTGGGATAAAGCGAGAACAGCATGAAGGTAAGCAGGCCGCCCAGGGCCGCCGTGGTGGCAAACGAGGCCGACAGCAGACGGGTGAAGTCCTTGGCCAGCCTGTCATAGCGCTCTTCCTTGGTTATCACGCCGACGATCTCGATGATCACCGCGAACATCGGCACCCCCAGCACGAATGCCCCGAACAAAAGGTGCAACTCGGCCACGATCCAGACCGCCGTACGGGGATCCAGGCCAAAGAATGTGCGGTATTCAGGCGCGGCGGCCGGCTCGGCGCCGAACACGCAGCCGGCTCCGGCCAGCAGGGCCAGCAGGGCCAGCGGAAGCACCCTGGAACCGGGCAGGCTTGTTCCGGCAATCCTGAATAACCGCGATATAATATTTATTAATCTCATGTATGAATAACCATCTTTTATTTTTTACCGCAGACAGCCATTATGGCTGCCGCAAATGCCCCGGCCGGGCACTTGTTACTTGGCGGCCATGGATGCGTTCAGGGTGGCTGCTGCCCCCCCTTTGATTTCGACCTCCTGGATCTGCTCGCCCAGCTTTTCCTGCCACAGGCGGACCTTGTACTTACCGGGGGGGATATCCTTGATCTCGAAGTTGCCGCTGGCATCGGTCATGGCGATATAAGGGTTTTCGGCCACAATCCACCAGCCGCCCATCCAGCTGTGCAGATCGCAGACGACCTTCACCGTTCCGGACTTCTTGATCTTGTTCTTCTTGACCTTAAGGGATTTTCCGGGCGCGACGGTCTTGTTCACATTGAACACGCCCTTGCTGATGGTATGCACATTGTGCTTGACGCTGTCGGAGTTCTTCACCTCCACCTCGGCCTTGGGGCGGATGATCATCACATGCGGAGCAAATGCGCATTTCTTCTGGTCATAGGTGAACTTGGCCGGCAGGTCCCATTTCTTCCCCTTGCTGATGCCCTGGATTTCCACGATCACGTTGGCCAGGGTGTTGCCCTTGCCCACCACCAGGGTATCGTTGGAAACGCTGTCGCCGCAGGCAGCCTGGTCCTTGGTGACCTTGATATTCGCATTGGCTCCGCTGCCGGATAACTTGACGGAGCCCTTGAGGCTGCCGCCGTTGGATACAGCACCTTCGGTGTAACTGGCCATGGCAGGGGCTGTGCTCAGCGCACCCGCCAGCAGCAGCGACACCAGGACCGACAATGTTTTGAATTGCATACTCGGGAAACTCATTTTGATCATCCTCATGCTGAAGTGGGCCCCACCCGGGGGTCTTCCCAGTCCATGGAAAAGGGAAGCCCCACCGGAGGCCTTGCTGTGCGCTACTGCGCCTTGTAGGTGAAATCCTGCTGGGCCTTGCCGCCAGCCTTAACCTCAATGGGCTGCTCCTGAATTCCCAGGGTCGGGTGCCAGGACACCAGCTTGTACTTGCCCGCAGGAACATTTTCCAGTGAGTAGCTGCCGTCCTTGCCGGTCTTGGCCACATAGGGGTTTTCGGCCGCGAACATCCAGGAATACATGAAGTTGTGAGCCTCGCAGTTGATGCGGATATAGTTGGAGCGCCTGGGATTGACCTTGACATCCAGGTCCTTGGCCAGGGCACCTTTTTCCCCGGGCTGGGCCTCGTTGACCATGGTGCGCAGAACCCCCTTGGGCTTGCCCAGTTTGATCCCGATAATCTCCCGGATGTGAATGTTGTGCAGCACCGGGTCGGAGTTCTTGACGGTCAGGCTGTCCTTTTTCCGCACCAGTTGCATCCAGGGCGTGAAAAAACACTCCTTCTGGTCCACGGTGGGCTTATCAAACGCCTTGGCGTCCCATTCCTTGCCCTTGGCCACATCTTCCAGAAAGACCACCATCTCCTGCAGGCCTCCCTTGCCATCGGTGGGGACCCACTGAATCTCCCGATAGCCATCTCCGCAAACTCCCTTGTTCTTGGTGATAAGAATCTTGTCCGGCTCAGGGGCCTTGCCGGAAAGAATCACCTTTCCGCTGATCGTTCCTCCATTGGAAACCGCCTCCACCTGATAGGGAGCGGCCCACACGGGGGTCGCGGCCCACAGCAGCAGGGAGCCGATGATGGACAGAGCCGTTGCTTTCAATGCTTTTTTCATGTTGTTTTTACCTGTTGGCTTGCCGCTTCCAGCACATACGCGTTGCCCGGAGACCTCCGGCGGGAAAACCAGAATAGCGGCATTTTGATTGTTTGTTTGTGCTGTTGCGCTCCCCCCTCATTTATCCGCATAGAGCTTTACTACAGTTTATGTACCAGAACGGGCGCTGGCTCTGATTTAAGATTTTCTGATAAATACATCCGGAGAAATCGCACTGATATCAACGACATGGCTGGCCGGTAATATTCGCTCTCATCCCGTTTCAACCGCATTTGACCGGATGTTTTGCACGTCAGAATCTGACAGAATTTGGAATAATAATAGGACACACCCCCTTCCGCAGGAGGTAAGTCATTGATATGCCAGCTGTTTGATGCAATTAGCATCTGGTATGAAACTGACCACCCGGGCGAGAAACTGGTAGCAATCTGACCATGCGTATTGCAGGCTCTTGTTATTGCCCAGTGTTTTCAATTGTTATTGAAGGTAATGCGGATAAAAACGACTCTACAAGCCACCTCGAAATAACCAATTTGGGGATTTTGCCCCCAAACCCCCAGCAGGGGCCATGGCCCTCTGCACCTGCTTTAACGGAGCGGAATAATGTATGCCATTGTATTAATGGCTGTTGCTGGGGTGAAGGGGTTCGCCAATTCCTTCCGGGGGGTGCCGGTGAGCGCTGCCCCCCGGCCCGCCGGAGGCATAATATTTTTTTGAGATAGCTTCTAAATGGAATATCGCTTCAGCTTTTCCTTCAGGGTATTCCGGGAAATACCCAGCCTGCGCGAAGCCTCCGACTTGTTTCCCTGGCAGGCATTCAGGGCCAGCCGGATGTGATTGAACTCAACCTCATCCAGGGTCAGCACCTCCACGCTTTCCGGATCCTGTATGCCGACCGGCACAGAATCCCGTATTTCCTCCGGAAGTTTCTTGACCCCAATCTCCACCTGGACTTCCCTTTGCCCATGGAGCATCAGCAACCGTTCGATAAGATTTCGCATTTCCCTGACATTGCCCGGCCAGGAATACTTTTCCAGCAGCCTGACCGCCGCCGGACTGAACTTCAGAGGCTGCATGCGGTTCTTCCCGGAGATGGCCTCCATGCTGTAGTGCAGTATGGGCATGATATCCTCGCGCCGCTCGCGCAACGACGGGATGACTATTGGAACCACGTTGAGGCGGTAGTACAGGTCCTCCCGGAAGCCTCCCTTTGCCACGGCCTCCTCCAGGTTGCGGTTGGTGGCGGAAACCAGCCTGATGTCTATGGGAATCTCGCGGCTGCCCCCCAGCCGCTTGATGCGCCTTGTCTCCAGGGCTCTGAGCAGCTTGGGCTGAGTCGCCAGGGGCAGTTCGCCCACCTCGTCCAGGAACAGGGTCCCTCCGCTGGCCAGTTCGAACACCCCCTTGAAGGCGTGGGTGGCGTTGGTGAAGGCCCCTTTCTCATGACCGAACAGTTCGGACTCCACCAGGTTCTCCGGGATGGCGCTGCAGTTCACCGGAACCAGGGGGCCGTTTTTCCTGGATGAGTTCTGGTGCAGGGCCTTGGCCACAAGCTCCTTGCCTGTTCCGCTCTCACCGGTAATGAGAACCGTGCTGTGGCCCTTTTGCGCAATTTGCAGAATATCCGAACGCAAGCCCCTGGTTAACGCCGAGTCTCCGATGATATCGCCGAGCTTCTCACTGCTCCGGTCCTGGCGCTTGAGCCGTATGACCTCGTTTTTGAGATTCTTGAGCTCCATCCCCTTTTGAATGGCCAGTTTCAGTTCCGTCAGGTCGAAGGGTTTGACGAGGTAGTCGAAGGCCCCGTCCTTCATGCAGGACACGGCGCCCCTGAGGTCGGGGAAGGCGGTGAGCATTATCACCACCACCTCATCGTTTTGCTCCCTGAGGACCTTGAGAAGATCGCGCCCGCTGCCATCGGGCAGGTTTATATCCAGCAGCACAACATCCGGGTCTTCAGCCTCAAACCGCTGACGGCCCTCCATAATGCTGGAAGCCAGATGGAGATGGTAGGGAAGCTTCTCCAACGCCTGGGAAAGGGAATACTGCATCGCCGGATCGTCCTCGACAATCAATATGCGCCCCTGCGCAACATCGCGGTTTTCCACAAGGCCCTCCAGGGCTGGCTTATGCTCCTGCTCCATCAGCTCCTAGTCTCCGCTTGCGGGAGCATCCAGCCGGGTGCTTTCCGGTTTGTGAGCGTCCTTTCCCACCGGGGATGTACCCACCAGAGGAAAGGATATGGTGAAGGTAGCTCCCTTGCCAAACGTGCTTTCCACAAAGAGCTCCCCCATGTTCTGGTGAATTATGGTATTTGCCAGCGCCAGGCCAAACCCCGTGCCCTGGGGCTTGGTGGTAAAGAACGGATCGAAGATGGCCTCCAGGTTTTCAGGTGGGATTCCCACGCCCGTATCGGAAAACGCAAACTGCAGCCACCGTTCTTTCCGGGCGGTCTCCACGGTTTTTACTCCCAGGCGCAGTTCGCCTCCGTTGGGCATGGCCTCAAAGGCATTCAACGTCAGATTCAGGATCACCTGCTGCAGCTGCTGGGCATCCACCCTGATGATTCCTTCAATGGGTGTGATATCCATGATCAGCCTCACGCCGTGAGCAGTGGCCTCTTTTTCTATCAGCCGATAAAGCCCGTTGATGATGTCCAGCGGGTTCTGGGAAAGCATGTTGGGGGGTGAAGGCTTGCCGAAGGTGTTGAGATCCTTGGTAATCTTGCTCAGCCGGTGGATTTCGGAAATTATCAGATCAAGCTGCCGCCACTGGACGCTGTTTTCGGAAAAATCCTCCTGAAGAGACTGGGCGTTGGTGCTGATGATCCCCAGCGGATTGCCTATTTCATGGGCAATACCGGAAGTGTAGCGGCCCAGGGTGGCCAGCTTTTCCGCCCGCACCAGCTGTTGCTTCAGCCACTCCTCGCGTTCCTCCATGCGGTGTTTTTCAGTGACGTCATAGAGCACATGCAGCACATAGGAAATGATCCCCTTCTCATCATGCACCGGCGATATCCTGTCCAGGTACACTCTTTTTTCCCCGTCGGCGCAGGTAAGCTCCCGCAGGGGGTGCTCCGCCTCCTGCCCCTTGAACACCTTTTTAATCTGGCAGTTGCGGCCGTTTTTATCCCCCGCTCCGCAAAGCGGCAGCTTCCTGGAGAAGATATCGCAACAGGTCTCGCCATTTTCCAGGGTGTCGGCTCCCACCATCTGGTTGAAGTGCTCGTTGCTCCAGACCACATGGTGTTTTTTGTCCATGAGCACCATCCCGGCGCCCACGCCCTCCACCAGACGCTCCAGCTTCTCCTTTTCCAGGGCGATCTGGAAGGTCCGTTTTTTCACCAGCGATTCAAGCTCGCTCTGATGTTTCTGGATTTCCTTTTCTCTTGACTCCAGCGAGCCGGCCATCATGGAAAAGTCCCGGGAGAGATCCTCCAGCTCATCGTTGGAACTGAAGGCTATCTCCACGTTGTACTCCCCCTGGGCCACCTTGCGGGCGCCCCTCATCAACTGGATCAGGGGCCGGTAAAAATGCCGTGCGGCAGCCAGCCCCAGAAATATGCCGGCCAGCGAGAAGAATATCAGGAACATCAGGCTGTAATTGCCAAACCGGAAAATCGGCTCCATGAAGGCATCGCGGTCACCCTCCAGCACCAGCGTCCACTGACTGGCGTTGATAACCCCCTCCGGATTGATGGGCATTCTGACATAGAACTTGCGGTCGGTGGCGTTCCACTGATCCCAGTCCGAGGAGAGCAGTTTCTTCATGGTGGAATCGGGCAGGTGCAGCTTTTCATCCAGGTGCAGCGAAAGCCGGGGTTGGCCCTGGTTGTCTATGCTGGAAACAATCACTCTCTGCTGCTCGTCCAGCAGACTCAGGCTGAGATAGGAAGGCTTGGCTTCAACCCCCGCATTCAAAATATCCAAAATGGTCTGGCCGAACACGTTGAGAACAAACACCCCGCGAAGCTGCCCGGCTGAAACCACCCTGTAGGCAAACCGGAACACCGGGAGCTTGGGAAGCTCCACCTTGCCGTGCTCCACATTGTAATCCATGGGAGAAACGTATATCTCCCCGGGGTTGAGCACGATGGCCTCCTGGAAGTAATAGCGTTGCGACTTGTCCTGGAGCATGTATGCGGGGGTGACCTTTACCTCCTTGCCTTTTCGGTCCACACGCAGGCGCTCCAGACCGTTCTCATCAATATAGCGCAGCTGGTTGTAGACACTGTTTGCGCCGGAGAACCGGATAAGGTTCTGCAGGGCCTCCCACCGGTACCTTTTTTCTTTTCTGGTGCCAAGATGCCGGATGTAATCATCAAGGAAGGGGCTGCTGCCCAGGTACCGGACATCCTGGGAAAACTTGACGAGCTGCATTTCAATCCGGTTGCGGATGGACATGGCCTCCTGCTCCAGATTGCGCAGGGCCATCTCCTTCATCTCGAAAAACCCCAGGCCGATGGACAGCCCGAAATACAGCAGGAGAGGAACCGTTGCCAGACCCAATGTGAGAATAAGGAGCTTGGTGCGGATGGAAATACGGCCGAAAATATGGTTCAGGTCGAGCATGATTTTTTCTGGCATCAGTTGCGTTGTTCACTCAATGCGCCACCTCCGGTTTTTTCCCCGGAGGCATGACCCGGCAAAATATCAGATTACCGGTCCAGCTCCTCCATCATCTTTTCCCGGGCCCTGGCCATACCCGCCTCGGCAACCTCCAGGGTGATGTTCCCGCAGTCCTGCTGCCGGGCATAGTCCTCAATGGCGGCCCGGGCCTTGTCTCGCATGAATCCTTCGGGCGCCTTCAGCAGCCGGGCCCAGCCTTCCGGGGTCCAGTTGCCGGGGATATCACCCTGCCCCGCGCCAGCTGACAGACCTCCCGCCTGCAATCCTGCCTGTCCCCCCGCCTGTTCTCCGGCCTTTTCGCCGCTGCCTTCCGGAGCATCCAGGGTTTCCCGGGCAAATTCCTCGCTGACATAATCCAGGTGCCTTGAACGGGCTCTTTTTTCTATCCGGTGGCGGGCCCGCCGTGAAAGGAAGGGATCGGGCACGGCCTCCAACAGCTTCAACGCGCCTCTCTGCCAGTTCAGCACGGAGCCGTCCAGGGTTTCCAGGGCCTCCGTTTCCCGGTTTTCCCCGGGCTGTTCCGGCGTGGAGTCCCCGGTTGCGCCGCCGCGGCCGCTCTGCACCCTGAACAGACTGCCGGCGCCGTTGCACACCGGACAGACCTCCGGGCGCCGCCGGGGATGCCGGTAGCCGCAGGAGGGGCAGATATAGGAAAGGTCGAGCAGATCATCGTCACTCACCCGGGCCGGCTCGGCGCGGGAAATTCCCATGGCGATGCGGGCCTGGGGGGGAAGTATCTCCTCCAGGGCCCGGCTCACCACATCCGCGGTGATCATGGTGTAGCCCTCGGCGACGGCAAACCGTTGGATGGCCGCCATGGCCACTCCCCGCACCGATGCCGGGGCCTTGGCCAGCATGGCCTTGCCCTCCTCGCTCCAGGCGGTGGTGGCGTCGGCCACATATTCATCGGGCGGGGTTGTGCTGCGGGCCACCAGCATCAGGTTGGCCGCCCCCTGGCGCAAAAGGCCCTCGGCCACCCCGCCCAGGTCTATGTTCTCCCCGCCGTGAATGCCGGTGCGGCCGGCTATCAGCAGCCAGGGCTTTTCCTCCCGGGAGTACTTGAGCAGGCATTCGATGGGCTTGCCGTCCAGCAGCCGGGTGGTGATTTCAATGCCGCGGTCGGCGGCCAGCCTTTCGGCCACATCCAGGTGCGACCGGTAAATCCTGGCCAGGCCCGAATCAATGATCTCCTCGTGCAGTTGCTCCTGCTGCTCGAACTTGAAAACCTCCTGGGCCTCGTTGGTAAGGGCCGTCTTGAGGGAATCAAACAGTGTGTAATGGAAGTAGGGATCAAAGGCCGACAGCGCCACCAGGGGTCTTTTGCTTTTTTGCGCCAGTTCCATGCCTGTTTCCAGGGCCGCCCAGGAGCGGTTGCTGCCGTCCAGGCACACCGCCACCGGCGCCCTGCCGTCATCCTGTGCGTTGCCGTTAGTGCCCTGCAGGTGCCTGACCACGATCAGGTCGGTGGATATGCGCCGTGACACCCGCTCACAGACAGTGCCCACCAGGGCGGACTCTGTGCGGCCCAGGCCGTGGGCCCCCATGACCACCAGGTCATAGGGCTGACCCTTGATATCGTCCACCAGGGCCTCCCAGTTGCGCCCCTCCAGGGATACAGCCCTGAAGGGCACACTGGCCCGGGAAGTGCGGGCCTCCATTACCTTCAGATAGGAGTCCGTGATCAGTTCCAGGCCCGATGTGATCAGTGAGTCGTGGATGACCCGCTGGCGCTCCAGTTCCTGCTCCTTCTGGAACTGCTCCGGCAGGCCGCTCTCCAGGGCCCTGAACCGCCAGTCATGAAGCTTGGCTGCATAAACGTGGCTCCCCACCACCGTGCCGTCATTCTGACGGGCCAGCAGGCAGGCCAGTTCCAGGGCTCCCAGTGAGTGCTCACTGTTGTCAAAAGGAACGTATATTTCCTTGTGCATATGAAAATTGCTCCTGGAAACGATTTGACTTTTTCTCCCCCGCCCAGGTCTTTGCGGCCGCTTTAATCAGGCCATTTTGAGGTTCGTTGTTTCGCCCTGGCCGGGTTTGCCAGACTGGTTTTCCGGGACACTCTGTCAAGCAATGGCCCTGGGCCCTTGGGGAAAAAATAAAGATGGATGTTCTGGCTGGAGTTTATCACCAATTTCTCCCGTTGGAAAATCCGGGCCCAGGCCGGGGCGGACGCTGGCAGGCCGGAAAGCCTGGGGAGGCTACTGGACAGGCCCGGCCCTGAGTCGGTTCTTCACATTCTCCATGGCCTGTTCAAAACCGGGTGGAGTGGGCAGCTTTTTCGAATGGGCCCTGTGTATAAGAACTTCTGTGTATAAGAACTTCTGTGTATAAAAACTCTGTGTATTTGGGCCTAATGTAATTGGCCTTTTACCTGCTATCCCACCTGAAAATTCTTTGAGAATGCCCCCTCCCTGATCAATCCCCCTTGAGCAGCTTTTTCATGAGCGCCTCCTTGGATGCGCACCGTGTTGTCCCCCAGCACAATTCAAACGACTTCACCAACTTCCCCTTGTTGGTAATATTCACCCGGAAGGGCTTTTTCAAAAGCACCCCATGGACATAGGTCACGAAGGATTCCGCCCAGTCGTCCGCCGGATGGGTGGCCGCGTACAGGGATACAAAGTTGGTCTTCTCCAACTGGCCGTAGACCTCGGCCATCTGCCTGGCCGCCAGGGCGGGCTTTTGATAGTACACGACCTCCTTCCGCCGGGGAAAAGTTTTGCCGTCAAATCTGGACGCATATTTTCCCTGCTTCATGTCCACCAGCCAGGACTCCGAGAAGAACCGGTATTCATTGATGTTTCCCAACTCTTCCGGAGCGACCCCCCAGGGGGGATGGATCGTTTCATTGACGGAAATCACATGGCCTATCTCATGGAGCAGGATGTACTGTATGGCCTGCTGGCGGTTATCGTCCGGCCCCCGCTCAATGACAACCTCGATCCTATGATCCATGTCGCCGGCAAAGGGGGTGGACTCCTTCCAGGTGGCCCATTCGTTGG
>JAOUPZ010000220.1 GCA_029879595.1 Deltaproteobacteria bacterium
ACTGGTGCACGGCATTACCCATGAGCAGCAGGCGGCGGGCGACCCGGAGCCGGAAGTGCTGCTGGATTTCCTGGAGTTTGCGGGCAAGAGCCCCCTGGTGGCCTTCCACGCTCCCTTTGATCAGACGTTCCTGAAACGCTATATGAAGACTCACCTGGGCCTGGGTTTCAACAACCCTTTCCTGGACCTGGCCTGGCTGATGCCGGCTTTGGTTCCGGTGGAAAATTCCAAGCTGGTGGGTCTAGATGAGTGGCTGAAAAAGTTCGGAATATCGGTCAATGTCCGCCATTCGGCAGAGGAGGACGCCATGGTCACGGCGGAGCTACTGCTTATCGCCCTGGCCAGGGCCCGCCAGCAGGGTCGCAACAACCTGAACGAGCTGATCGAACTGGCCCGTTCACGGCAGCTTGATCACTCCCAGGGTGGCCGGGGTTAGTCAAGGGCCCGGGGGGCCATTCCCATATTAAGCATGATAAGCGTGAAGCCGATCCGGAGCACCAGCAGGATGAAGGCCAGATACAATGGCACCAGCGGGGGCACCAGAAAGCGGGGGGTGACCACCGAGAACAGCCTGACAAAGGGATCGGTGATCTTGCGGAAAAACCGCATCACGAAAAAATTTGAATAAAAACCAATGAACACACCCAGAATGCTTTGCCCCACCATGGTGTACATCACTGCAGCCATAGCGTAATTAATCAGGTGGAACAGCAGGTGATCTGAAAAACTTCCTTCCAAGTCCGTTTCCTCTGATGGTTGATATTTGCGGGTGATAACCCTGAAAACAAAACGGGGCCCGGTGAAAACCGGACCCCGTTTGGCATAGCACAGAACGTCTTCTGCCGGTTTGCACCGGGCGGATGGTTCCGCCCGGTATCAGGCCGGCTGGAAGATCAACCCATGTCCGTCATCACATCGCCCTTGGGGATGCGCATCTGGTCCACGAAGTCCTGCATTTCCTTGGAGGGCTCCGGTGTCATGAGGCTCACCACGACGGTGGTCAAAAAGGCCGCGGGAATCCCGAACATCCCAGCGGAGATGTTCTTGATGCCGAACCACAGGCCCATTCCGCCGTAGCGGGTGCCGAGCAGGTAGATCAGACACACCGCGAAACCGGCGGCCATGCCCGCAACCGCACCCGCATTGGTGGTGCGTTTCCACCATACTCCCAGCACCAGCGCCGGGAACAGACCCGATGCGGCGATGGAGAAGGCCCAGGCCACCATACTCAGAATGTCTGAGGGCTTGGTGCTGGCCAGCCAGGCGGCGAAAACGGCCACGATGACCAGGATGATCCGGGCCACGATCAGGCGCTTCTTGGAATCGGCCTGGGGGTTGACCATGCGGTAGTACACGTCATGGCTCAGCGCGTTGGCGATGGCCAGCAGCAGTCCGTCAGCGGTGGACAGCGCGGCGGCCAGACCGCCGGCGGCGACCAGACCAGCGATGACGTAGGGCAGACCCGCGATTTCAGGAGTGGCAAGCACCACCACGTCGCGGTTGATTGTTAACTCCGCCCACTGCAGTATCCCGTCGGCGTTGGCGTCGTTGATCTTGACCAGACCGATCTGGCCCCAGATATCAACCCAGCGGGGCAGTGAGGCAATCTGCTGACCAACCACGTTCTTCAGCACTTCCAGCTTGGCGAAGGCGGCATAGGCCGGGGCCGTGAAGTACAGCAGGAAGATGAAGAACAGCGACCAACCCACAGATTTGCGGGCATCACGCACCGAGGGGGTGGTGAAGAACCGCATCAGGATGTGGGGCAGGGCTGCCGTACCCAGCATCAGACAGAAGATCAGAGAGAAGAAGTTCAACGGATCGTAGTCTGTGAAGGGAGCGTTGTGCAGTTTGGTAATGCCCACCTGTTGTTCCAGCACGGCGATTTCCTGCAGCGCCTGACCATAGGTCAGCTGGGGCAGGGGGATGCCGTAGTTTACGGTGGACAGCCAGATCACCGGAATCAGGTAGGCGATGATCAGGATGATGTACTGGGCCACCTGGGTCCAGGTCACCGCGCGCATTCCGCCCAGCATGGAGCACACCAGGATTCCCAGCAGACCGACGAATACCGCAACCTCGAAGGGCATGCCAAGGAAGCGCGAGGCGATGATGCCGGTGGCGTAAATCTGCGCCGTCACATAGGTGAAGGAGCAGGCGAACAGCACCAGGATGCCCAGCGTCCGGGCAGCGTTGCCGCCGTAGCGGGTACCCAGGAAGTCCGGCACTGTGTAGGCGCCGAACTTGCGCAGGAAGGGCGCCAGCAGCACCGCCACCAGCACATAACCACCGGTCCATCCCAGCACGAAGGCCAGTCCGTCATAACCCAGCAGGTACAACGAGCCAGCCATACCAACGAATGAGGCACCGCTCATCCAGTCGGAACCGGTGGCCATCCCGTTGTATATAGGGGGGACTTGCCTGCCCGCCACATAGTACTCGGAGAGCTGTGTGGTGCGCGACAGGATGCCGATGAACGCGTAAACCGCGATGGTGAGAAAAACGAACAAATACCCGATAACTCTATTCGGTACTCCCAGCTGTTCAAGAATAGCCAGAAATACCACAAAGCCAAGGAATCCCCCGGCATATATGCCATAAATCTTATGCAGGTTTTCAATGAAACCGCCTTTTGTCTGATTCATTTACTCTCCTCCTAGTTCTAAGTTTCAGAAACGCCGTGTTCTTCATCAATAGCGTTCTGTTTCTTGGCGTACCAGAAAATCAGAACCACGAAGACGATCAGTGAACCCTGGGCGGCAAAATAAAAGCCCATGGGAAAACCAAGGATAACTATGTTGTTGAGAGCCTTGACAAAGAAATGAATGACAAAGCTGAAGAAAAACCAGATCGCCAGCACAGTCCACATCAGTTTCTTTGTTTTCTCCCAGTATTGTACATTACTACTCATGGGAATTCTCCTTCTATCAATGTTGGGAAAACCAAAAAGAGCTTTGTGCCATTTCCGGTTGCCCTGTTTCCCTTCCCCTGCAATAATCACCTGTGACAGGCGGAAGAAGGCCAATATTCCCTTTGTACACTGGTTTGAAATTGGCCTTTCTTTTTCCAACCAGTTATCTTCATCGGCCGCCATGAATTGTTTCCTTAGGCGGCCCTTCCTGTGACTTTTGTCATACTACATGGTTTGTTCAAAAAATAAAGCCTGATGTTATAAGTCGGCAAAAAAAAATCAGGTGTGCTATATCACTGATACCCCGGTATCACTTAAACAGAAAAACTCACAAATGCTAACCGAAATAATCGGCCGTTGGAAGGGTCTCAGGAAAAATAATATTTGCACGGTGGAAGCCCTTTCAGAGTTTCTGGACGAGCAGTCGGCCTATATTTCCCAAAGCTCCGCCTACAGCTACTGCCGCGCCCGCACGGGCTTCATGGGACCAAAGCTGTTTGATGAGAAGGGATTCAGCGAAGAGCTGGAGGTCTGCAAATGGACAACCTACCTGGCGGTGCTGGAGGATATGCTCATTTTCCTGGAAATGCAGCTGCGTCCGGATGGCCGCGGGGACCAGGAAAAGCTGCATCATGCCCTTTGCGGGGTGCATCAGTCCGTGCTGAACAGGCGCCCACCGCCCCCGCGGTTAGAACAGCTCTGGCTGGATGCCGGCAAAGCCTTTGCCTTGCGCCTGGCGCAGTCGCAGATGGCCGCGCCCAAGACGGCTGACGTGGTGGCCAACCATTCGGGCCGGGTGTTGTATGACAACGTTCCCATCCACATCGATCTGAAAAAGCTGGACGAGGAGATGCTGGTGAACTCCTTGCGGTTCCGGTTTCTGCGGTTTGCCGAAGAACTTGAGGAGGCCCTGGAAAAGGACCCCCTGGTGCGGGAACTGGGTGTGGGCGGCTGAAACGCCCACACAGGCAGTCGGGGGCTTTCAGGCGGCTGCGCCGGCCGCCGGGGGAGCGGTGTCAATCCGCTGGCGAACTATCAGCACCAGCCCGTAGACCACAGGCGTGTCCAGCGCGGCGATGATCCACTTCACGGTAATCTGACCCAAAATCAGGGGAAGCAGATCCATCTGCCCCGCAAAGGCGATGGTGATGAACACCAGTGTGTCTACCGTCTGTGAGATAAATGTGGACAGGTTGTTCCTCAGCCAAAGGTGCCTCCCCTGCAGGAATTTCTTGAGCAGGCTGAATATGTAAACATCGAGGGATTGGCTGATGGCGTAGGCGGTAAGACTGGCCAGGATTATCCGGCCGCTGGTTCCCAGCACATTGTTATAGGCTTCCTGGCCATGCCAGAAAGGGGCGGTGGGCAGATATATCGCCATGATGATCAGGCCGAACACCAGGGTCTGTACGAGAAACCCGATTCTGACGACCCACTGGGTCCGTTCGCGGCCCCAGATTTCGCAGATGGTGTCTGTCATGGCAAAGGTCACCGAATAGGCCAGTACTCCCGCCGGGACGACCATGCCGCCGATCATGATGATCTTTGAGGCAATGATGTTGGCGGTGATTAATGCGCCGACAAAAATCATGGAAAGTGTCAGAAACAATGGCAATGAGCGATCATTCATGGATAGCGGATGTCCTTCCTGCGGCCGGCTCTGCCGGGACGCGGCATAATTGTGTTTTCAGGTTTTCGCCTCCTGGTTTCAGGCGGCGGCCAATGTTTTTCAGTGTGGTTTCCCCCGGGACGCAAAAAAACATGATAACAACATGGTACGTGAAAGATGCAAAACATCAAGCCATGGAAAATCAGGGCGGCGAAGGCTGGAAAAGCGGCGCCGGGGCATGAATATGGTCAGGAGCATGTGGATGGGAAAAAAGGTGCAATCAGGCGGGCCTAAGTCGGGGTCTGTGTTTCTGGCGGCAGTGTTTATGGTGGCAGTGTTTATGGTGGCTGGTATGCTGGCGGCTGGCCCCTGGCAGGAAGCCTCGGCCGCACCAGCCGCAGAGCAGGCCTGCAACAGGCCCCTGCTGGATAAGGTGCAGCAGTCCTACCGGGCCATGCAGTCCTTCCGTTCCAGATTTGAGCAGGAGGATAAGCGGGCGGAGGAGGGGAAGTTGAAGGCCCAGGGTACGATAGAATACCAAAAGCCGGGCCGGATGCGCTGGAGCTACGAACCGCCCCATGAACAGTTGCTGGTCACCGATGGACAAACGGTCTGGCTGTTCGACCCCCTGCTGGAAAACGTGACGGTGCAACGCCTGGAAGAACTGACGCGTGGAACACCGCTGGCCTTTCTGCTGGGGGCGGGCGATCTGGAAAAGGACTTCCAGTGCCTGGGCATGGAACGGGCGTCCGGCGGCGGGGACGATACGGTGTTCTTCAGCCTGGCTCCCCGCTCAGGCATACCGGGGCTGAACAGGATTCTGCTGGGGGTTTCCCCGGCCAGCGGAGCCATAAGGGCTTTTGTAATGGTGGACTCCCAGGAGAACCGGCGCATTATCCGGCTGCTTAAACTGGAGGTGGGGGTGGAGATCCCCGCCGGGAGGTTCACCTTTGAGATCACCCCGGAAATGGAGGTGATCAGGAGGGATGAATGAAGCATACACCGCCCGCCGGAGATGCCGCGAATGCTGATCGGCGAACTTATTGAAAAACGTGCCCGGAGCAAGCCCGGCCTGGTGTTCTGGGATGACTCC
>JAOUPZ010000221.1 GCA_029879595.1 Deltaproteobacteria bacterium
GATGCGCTGGCGCTGCCCCCCGGAAAACTCATGGGCGTAATTGTCCTGTATTCCGGGGGGCAGGCCCACCTCTTCCAGCACCTGGCGGAGGCGCTCGGTGGCCTGCTCCCGGGACAGCCCCGGCTGATGGACCCGCAGCCCCTCCCCCACTATTTCACCGATGGTGAGACGGGGGTTGAGCGAGGCAAAGGGGTCCTGGAAGATGATCTGCACCTTGTGCCGCATGGCCCGCAGTTCCTCTCCGGACAGGGCCAGCAGGTTGTGCCCCTCGAACATCACCTCACCCCGGGCGTGCCCTTCCAGGTTCAGCAGGCTGTGCCCCAGGGTGGTTTTTCCACAACCGCTTTCCCCCACCAGGCCCAGCGTGGTTCCTTCCCGGATGGCCAGCGAGACCCCGTCCACCGCCTTGACATGGCCCACCACCCGCTGGAAGAACCCCTTGCGCACCGGAAAGTGCGTGGACAGGGAGACCGTTTCCAGCAGCAGTCCGGCATTTGCGCCGGCATCTTTTCCGCTGGCGGCCTCGGGCTCTTCCGGAGCCCGGATCTGATGCTCCAGGGGGTTTTCCGGATCAACCAGGAAGCAGGCCGAGCTTCCTCCCCGGGGCAGCCCGAAAAGCGGCGGCTGTTCCTTCATGCACCGGGGGCCGGCGTGGTCGCAGCGTTCGGCGAAGCGGCAGCCGGCCGAATAGCTGGCCGCCGAACGGACCTGGCCCCGGATCACGCTGAGGCGCGTGTTGCGGTCTGCTCCCCGGGGGATGGAACGCAGCAGCTTTACCGTATAGGGGTGGCTGGGGCTTCGCAGCAGTCGTTCCCGGTCCCCCGTTTCCGCCACCCGGCCCGAATACATCACGCAGATCCTGTCGCTCATCTGGTTCACAACCCCCAGGTCGTGTGTAATGAGCAGCAGCGACATTCCTATTTCCAGCTGAAGCTCGCGGATCAGGTGCAGAATCTGGGCCTGCACCGTTACATCCAGGGCGGTGGTGGGTTCGTCGGCGATCATCAGCCGGGGGCGGCAGGCAATGGCCATGGCGATCATCACCCGCTGGCGCATCCCGCCGGAAAGCTGGTGGGGATAACTGCCCAGAATCATGTCGGGGGCCGCAATACCCAGATGTTCCAGCAGTTCCAGGCTCTTGGCGCGGGCCTGAGCCGCTGTCATCTTCTGGTGCAGCAACAGGGGCTCGGCCAGCTGGTTGCCGATGGTGTACACCGGATTGAGCGAGGTCATGGGCTCCTGGAAGATCATGGAGATACGGTTGCCCCTGATGCTTCGCAGAGTGTCATGGTCGGCCCGGAGCAGATCACGGCCCTCGAAGATGATGCGCCCCCCCGGGTGGTGTCCCGGCGGCTGCACCAGCCGCATGATGGACAGCGCCGTCACAGATTTTCCGCAGGCGGACTCCCCCACCAGAGCCAGGGTCTCCCCCGGGTCTATGCTGAACGACACCCCGTCCACGGCGCGGGCCTCGCCGGACACCCCGTTCCCCCCGCTTTCCACCGGAAACACGGTGCGCAGGTCTTCCACCTGCAGCAACGGCCCCGGACCGGGCCCGGAGGCGGCGGGTCGAGCGGATTTTTTTCGGGGCATGGCGCAGCTCCTGGCGGCAGGCGAAGGTTCTTACGGACTCAACTCATAACAATCTGCCACATCCGGTGGCAAAGGATAAGCGCTGGGGGGAGATTACGCGGGAAAAATCGCAAGGGGTGTCCGGACACAGGGTCGTCGGGACGGCTTTTCAGAGCTGCTCATCGGTCAAGGGCCTGCGTCCGATGAAACCCTCATCGTAGCCGTGACAAAAGCGCAGGGATTCCTCGTTGAGGGTCCAGCAATAATAAAAACCCCGCCCCGAGTCGAAGTCCACCGTCCAGAGCCCCTTGGGGAGCGCCCCCAGCTCCGAGATTTCCCGGTTCCACTGGTTTATGACGGTGTTGATCCATTCGCTCAGCTTGTGGGCCATGGTGGAACCCGGGGGAGCCTTTTCCAGCTGGCCGCGCAGGTCCTGCATCCTTTCGTTGGCCTGGTGGGTGATCCCGCGGACGGTATCCAGGGCGGTGCAAGCCTCCTCAAAACTGAACACCCGGCTTTTCATCGCATTGCCTCCCGAAACCAGAAACTCAATGAAAAAATGACCGCATACTTTCCGGAAAAGGAATCCGGTCAGTCGCCGCGCAGCAGGGCCATCCGGGACTTCATGGCCCGCATGTCCTCCTTCCAGTTTCCGCTGTTGATCTTGTCCACCAGCAGGTGCGGATCATCGCTTTGCAGGTACCCCAGGAACAGGTTGGAGGCGATCCCTTCGGCATCCCCGTCCAGGACTTCTGTGATCTGGCCGATAAGCCGTGCATCGTCCAGGCGCCTTTTCAGCATATGGAGCAGGATAATCTTCTGGATTTCCGTGTCGGATTCCACCATTTGCAGCAGCAGGGCCAGATTGCTGTATTCGAAGTATTTGCGGAATATGGCCGGGAACAGCCTGTCGGTGGGAAGGGAGGAGTCCGAACCGCTTTCTCCGCCGCGCAGTTCGGTCCGGGTGATCCGCCGGGCCAGCTTGATTACCATGTTGGGTTTCTGCTCCACCTTGGTGCGGAACAGGGCGAAGAACTCATCGCTGAATATCTGCAGCAGTTCACCCACGATGCTCTGGCGGGAGGCCGGATCAGAGATATCGTATTCCCGGCAGATCCTGTCCGCCAGGTATTCCAGCATCCGGCCCTGCACAAGATTGATCAGGGTATGCACCACCACCTTTTCCACCGCAGCCTCGTCGGCGGCCCCTTCCGCAAGGCCCTCCAGTTTTTGCAGGCAGCGGGCCATGGCCACCGTATAGGGGCTATGCGGCTGGTTGTCCTGGTCCTCTTGTAATGGATTCGGAGCCATCGGTTTAAAGTATCCCGGCTTGTTACCCGTCCTTTGCGGTTATTTCGGCCCGTTTAAAAACCCGGCCGCTCCGGACTGCCCTCAGCCAGTGAGATGTATGCACCTCCGGCCGGTTTTTAGGCTTTTGATCCTTGCAATCGCCATTCCTGTTTATTCCATCCATGCCCCCATGGCCTTGAAATAGTCAAGGCCCAACGGGGAATTTTTATCTGGTGGGACTTCCTGTTCCCAATATTTTAAACGCTGCCGACAGGGCAAACTTGGCCCTGTGTATTGTGGTGGTTTTCTGGAATTGAGCCAGGGCCTTGAAACTACAAGCTAATCCTGCGGAGTATTCCCGCGGGATAATCCGTCAGGAGGGTCAAGGGGGAGTTTGGGGGCGGATTGGAGCGGTTGGTTTCGGAAAAGCGTATTCAGCGTGGTTCGGGATTGGTAAACCGGCCGGACTTCCCCCCGGTTTTTTCCGCCAGATATATGCGGTCGATGACCATGGCCTTGTCCACGGCCTTGCACATATCATAAAAGGTCAGCGCCGCCATGGTGACGGCCATCAGGGCCTCCATTTCCACGCCGGTCCTGGCCTCGGTTCGGGCGGTGGCCTCAATCCTCACCTCCAGGGCCTCCGTGTCCAGTTCCAGTTCCACCTCCACCACGTTCAGGGGCAGCGGATGGCACATGGGAATCAGGGTGCCGGTCTGTTTGGCGGCCAGCACACCCGCCACCTTGGCCACCGTCAGGGCATCTCCCTTTTCCAGCTTCCCCTGGGTGAGCACCCGGCACAGTTCGGCGCTGATACGCACCCGGCCCCGGGCCACTGCGGTGCGCAGGGTTTCCTGCTTGCCGCTTACGTCTACCATGCGGGCCCGGCCGGTCTTGCTGTCGAAGTGGGTGAGAGTCTTTTCCGTCATCTGTTTCGGCTTTTTTCTATCTTACGAAAAAACGGGCCGGCGAGGCCCGTCTTGTGTCGGCTGGCGATGGAGAATACCCCCGGCGCATGCTTAAAGGGACGCTGACTGCTGGGGACCGAGGTCCTCCATCTTCTCCGTGTAAGACTCGTCTTCTTCCCAGATATCCGTATCCTCCCGGACACCCGCCAGTTTTTCCACCAGTTCCTGCACCGATTGCAGTTTGGTAAGCCGGTAGCCGTTGCTGCCCGAGAAGAACAGCCCGCTGTCCACCACTCCATTGCAGGCGTCGCCCAGTGAATCGGCAATGCAGTAACCCACCTTGTTTGACTCCTTGCCATGGTCGCACGGGGTGACACAGTTGGAAATGCAGGGAATCTTGGGACGGACCCCGGCCCTGACCCGCTGCATCAGCGGTGTGGTGATCACCCCCCGGGCCGGATAGCCCACGGGAGACTTGAGCAGGCGGATATCCTGCTTGCGGGCGTTTATGAGCACCTGCTTGAACACCGGAGAGGCGTCGCATTCGTGTGTGCCGATAAACCGGGTGGCCATCTGCACCCCGGAAGCCCCCATATCCAGGAACCGTTCGATATCCTTCTTGTCCCACACCCCCCCGGCCACTATCAGGGGAATGTTTCCCCAGTTGCGGCAGGCCTCAAGCACCGCCGGGGTGACCTTCTCCAGTTGGTATTCAGACTTGAAACACTGCTCGTAAGTGTATCCCTGGTGCCCGCCTGACTTGGGGCCTTCCAGAACAATGGCGTCGGGAAGCCGCCCTGATCTCTTCCAGCGCTTGCATAAAAGGTCCACCACCCGTGCGGAGGATACGATGGGTATGAGAGCCACATCGCTGCCACTGGCGAATTCCGGCAGCCGCAGGGGCAGCCCGGCGCCGCTGATGATGTACTGCGCTCCGGCCTTGATGGCGTCCTTTACCTGACGTTCGTAGTCGGTAAGGGCGCACAGTATGTTTACTCCCACCGCTCCATTGCCCTGGGACTTTTCCTTGGCGCTGCGGATAATGTCCATGAGGTTGGGGGAGTTGTTGAAGTTGATCGGCTTGAGGGGCCTGCCGTTGATAAGGCGGATGTTGTCCGTGTTCCAGTATCCGGTTCCCGCGGAGGAGACCGTTCCGCCGCAACCGGCCCGGGCCACCGCCCCGGCCAGGCTGTCCCAGGATATTCCCACACCCATGCCTCCCTGAATGATGGGATACTGCAGGGTGAAGTTTCTGATTTTCAAAGGCGGAAGTATGCTTGGCATGTTTAGTTGTCCATATCTGGTGGTGTCTTTCCCCTCATCCCTGCCCCCCAGGGGTACTTTATCTTTGCGGAACGCGGCCATGCGGTTTTTGCCGAGACGGTTCCACTGTGGAATCCCTTGCCAACCCTTTGGGGGTCAACGTCTTTTCCCTGTCTCCCCCTGGGCTGCCCCGGTATGAACCCGGTGCCGGTACTGGCACGCTCCGGGCTAAGGCTTGTCAGGCGGTTGATGGCTCCACCCGACCGGTATGCTTTGTTGTTTCCTGCGATAAGGCTGTTTTAGGATTTGACGCCGCATTTCTGCCCGACTCCAGGTTTTCCATGGGCGCTTTTGTAAATATTGGCCTTTTTCAGCGGTTTTGTCAAATAGGGCCGTATTAGGGCGAAGGGCTGTGTTTCAGGGCTTTCCGCCAGCCCTGATAATTAATAAAACAACGCGGACCTGCATTAAAAAAGGCTTTGCGCCCTAAAGCCGCCCTAAGCCCTTTAGGGCGGCTTTAGGGCGGACCACCC
>JAOUPZ010000222.1 GCA_029879595.1 Deltaproteobacteria bacterium
CCGAAGACACTTTCCACATAGGACTCGTATTCCTTGCGGAAAAAATCCGGCAGCAGTTCCATGCCCCTTACCCCCGCCGGCGCACCCTGCACATACAGACAGGTGTTTTCCTTGGTGGCTATCTCCCGGCGGATTCCATTGCTGTTCTGGAATCCCTTGGCCAGATAGCTCACATTGGACAGCCGGGGATGGTTTACATGGAGCAGAAACAGGGTCTCGTAGACCGCCAGCCGCATTTCCTTGTCAAACGAATCGAAGGCCAGCTTGAGGCGGGAGTTGTTCATGTTGTTATACAGGCGCGTCCCCTCACCGTAGGCGCCCTCAAGCCTGGACTGCTGCTCCTCGGACAGCATCACCCCGGTTTCCAGCAGCGTGGCCAGACCCGTGCGTGCGCTGCCCTTTTTCGAGCTTTCGGTGCCTATCTTCGTGCCTGGTTTTGCCGTTGCTTCCGGAGCCATGAACCTATAATTGGAATTATTGTCGCGGTCTCGTCCCAGCCGGTGGTATCAGTTGGCATTTCAACCGGTTCCGGCGGATCAGTCCGCCTTTCCGGCCAAAGCTCAATTACCGGGGCCGGATGGTATCCAATGAGTATCCATTATCCTATCTAATATGCCGGCCTTGATAAAGGCGAAAAACCATCCGGCCGCCTTTGAGTTGATCCGGAGGGCTGGCCGGACAGAACGCTGGATATAACGCCGGACAGAACGCCGGAGCAGGCGGTCTCATAAAAAAACCAGCATTTCCCGTTCCTGCTCTGTCACCTCACCCACGATGGCGGCCCTGTCCAGGCCGGCTTCATGGAGCTTTTTCAGGGCCTCGCCGGCCTGGGAGGCGGGCAGCGCCGCCATCAGTCCTCCCGAGGTCTGGGGGTCGTACAAAATTTCCAGGTGCTGTGCCGGCAGGCGCGATTCAATCCGGGTATGAGGGCTGACCAGTTGCCGGTTGGAGTCATTGGCTCCGGTGGTGACCCCGGCCCGGTATGCCTCCAGGGCGCCGGACATTACCGGCAGGCCCTCCAGCTCCAGGCGGAAGGTCAGGCCAGCCCCCCGGGCCATTTCAAACAGATGCCCGGCCAGCCCGAACCCGGTGATGTCAGTGCAGGCGTGCACCTCAAACCCGGCCAGCACCTCCGCAGCCTTTTTGTTGAGTGCGGTGATCACCTCCAGGCAGTCTTCCAGGTCCGCCGGGGACACCCTGTCCTTCAGGTTGGCGTTGAACAGGACTCCGCTGCCCACCGGCTTGGTGAGGATCAGCCGGTCCCCCGGGCGGGCCGTTGAGTTCCGCCAGATGCGCTCCGGATGGACCAGGCCGGTCACGGCCAGCCCGAACTTGGGCTCCTCATCCTCGATGGAATGCCCCCCGGCCAGCACGGCGCCGGCCTCGCTGATCTTGGATATGGCCCCGGCGATGATCCGCTCCAGATCAGCCAGAGGGAGCTTTTTGGAGGGAAAGGCCACCAGGTTGAGGCAGGCCAGGGGGCGGCCTCCCATGGCGTAGACATCGCTGAGGGAATTGGCGGCGGCCACCTGCCCGAACACATAGGGGTCATCCACCGGTGGCGTGATGAAATCGGCGGTGAGCACCAGGGCCGTATCCCCGTTGAGTTGATATACCCCGGCGTCATCCTCGGTCTCCATTCCCACCAGCAGCCGTGGATCGTTGTTCTGAGGCAGAGCCTGCAACATCTCGGACAGCCCGACCGGGCTCAGCTTGGCCGCTCAGCCGCAGGTTTTGGCCAGACCCGTCAGGGTTTTCTTCCGCTTGAAAATCATCTCTCGGCATCCATATTTCGTTCCGGTTCAAACCACGAAATTCAGCATACCCACTTTGCCCGTGTAGTCAAAACCTGCCGGGCAACCGGGCACCGGCCCTTGACTAGCTCCGCCCGGGCTGGCCATACTGGGCCGGGAACCACCCGGGCCGCAAGCCCAGCCGGACGCCTTTTGCGATCCGGAGAGGCTCCGCCCCAGCCAAGGACAGGCTTTATGAACCTTCGTCAAATCCATTTTAAACTCCCGCCCTGCTCTGCGAAATGGGCCGAAGCGCCGACCGGGCCGCTGGCAGGGCTGGCGGTCAGACTGGCCATGCTAAGACTGGCCATGCTGATGGGGCTGGCCACAGCGGTCGTCCTGCCCGCAAACGCCCAGGCCCAGCAGAAAATAATCATCGGGGCGCTGTACCCCCTGAGCGGCCCCGTGGCCCATGTGGGCGCGGAGGCCAAGCTGGCCATCAACACCGCGCTGGACATCATCAACAACGAACACGACCTGGGACAACTGCCCCTGGCGGCCCGCAAGGGCCTCAAGGGACTCAACGGAGCCCAGGTGGAAGTGCTGATAGCCGATCATATGGGCCGCCCGGAGATAGCCCAGCGCGAGGCGGCCCGGCTGGTAACCGAGCGGGGGGCCCACGCCCTGTTCGGCGCCTATCTAAGCAGCGCCACCCTGGCTGCGGCGCGGGCGGCGGAAAGAATGGGAGTGCCCCTGCTCAATGCCGATTCGGGCTCCCCCTCGCTTACCGGGCAGGGTCTGCGCTGGTTATTCCGCACCGGGCCCCATGACGGCGAATACTCCGAACTGATGTTCTCGTTCCTGGAAGCACTGCGCGAGGAAAAGGGGTTTGCCGTCCGTTCCCTGGCGATTGTCCATGAGAACAGCACCTGGGGCAGCGGCAGCGCCCAGGAGCAGCTTTTGCTTTCCCGGCGGTTCGGATTCCCCGAGCCGCAGATATTTGAGCACCCCCCCCGGGCCGAATCCTTCACGGTGATCCTGAACAGTCTCATGAAGAGCCGCCCCGATGTGATCCTGCCCTCGGCCTTCACCTTCGACGCCATCGGCTTTGTGCGACAGGCCCGCCAGGCCGGCTACGCGCTGCCCCTGGTGATCGCCCAGGACGCAGGCTACAGCAGCCCGGCCTTCATCCAGACCCTGGGCGCGGACGCCGAGGGTGTAATCACCCGGGCGGCCTTTCATCAGGACCTGGCCCGCCGGCAACCCCTGCTGGCCGCAGTGGACAAGCTTTACCGCAGCCACAGCAAGGGACAGCCCCTGGAGGATACCGGAGCCAGGATCATCACCGGGCTTCTGGTGCTGGCCGACGCCATCAACCGGGCGGAAAGCGGCGACCCGGAGGAAATCCGCGAGGCTCTCCGGGATACCGACTGGGAGGAGGAACAGCTCATCATGCCCTGGAGGGGAGTGCGCTTTGGGGACGACGGCCAGAACCGCCAGACCAGGGGCATTCTGCTGCAGGTGCAAAACGGGCAGTATTGCAGCGTGTACCCCTTCGCCCTGGGGGCCTGCCCCCTGAGGCTGCCCGGAGCACGCTAGGCGGCGGGCACACCGGCCCCCGGCAGGAGCCAAACTGGATTGTCCGTGAGAAAGACAACTTATGCCATTTTCATTTTCACCCTGCTGGCGCTGGGAGCCTTCCTGCCGCCGCCGCACCCGGCCCGGGCCGGCCCGATCGACTGGCTGGGAGGAAACTTCAGGGAGCCGCCCGAGAAAATGAACCCCAAGCTGAGCGCACCGGCCGCCGAGTTGATCAGGCGGGCCTATGCCGATGTGGACCCGCCAAGAATGCTGGATTTCCATGTGCATCTGCTGGGGCTGGGCCGCCAGGGCACAGGGGCCTACATCAATCCCCGGCTGATGTCCTGGAAGAACCCCCTGGAGCACCTTAAAACCCGGGTCTATCTCAGCGCGGCGAGCATCCGGAATCTGGATGATGCCGACGGGGAATATGTGAGGCGGCTGACGGATCTGATAGACGCCCTGCCGGTGCGGGGCCGCTTCGCCCTGCTGGCCTTTGACCGCCACCACACCCCGGAGGGCCGGCCCGACGAGGATAAGACCCACTTTTTCACCCCCAGCGAATATGTCCACGACACCGCCTCGCGGCGGCCGGATATTTTCGTGGCCGCGGCCTCCGTGCATCCCTACCGCCCGGACGCCCTGGCGGAGCTGGATAAATGGGCCGCGCAGGGCGTGAGGCTGATCAAGTGGCTGCCCAACTCCATGGGCATCGACCCCTCGGCGGAGCGCCTGAGGCCGTTCTATGAGGCCATGAAGCGCCACTCCATGGTGCTGCTGACCCACACCGGGGAGGAACAGGCGGTGCGCGCCCATGAGCACCAGCACCTGGGTAATCCGCTTTTGCTGCGGCTGCCCCTGCAGGTGGGGGTGCGCGTGGTGATGGCCCACTGCGCCAGCCTGGGCGACGATGAGGACCTGGACCAGCCCCACCGGCCCCGGGTGAGCAGCTTCGCGCTGTTTATCAGAATGATGGAGGAGCCTGCCTACGAGGGTCTGCTGTACGGGGAGATTTCCGCCCTGCTGCAGTTCAACCGCCTGGACGGACCGCTGAAAGGGCTGCTGGAAAAACCCGCCCTGCACGCCCGGCTGGTCAACGGCAGCGACTACCCCCTGCCCGCCGTGAACTATCTGGTGCGCACCGGCCAGCTGAAAAGGCTGGGCTACCTGCAGCCGGAGCAGGCCGCGGCCCTGAACGAAATCTATGGCTATAACCCGCTATTGTTCGACTATGTGCTCAAGCGCACCGTGCGGCATCCGGCAACCGGCGCCGGGTTTGCCGCCGAGGTGTTCATGGTGCCCCCGGCACTGCGCGATCTGCTGGGAGAGGACTGAAGGCCGGGGGTGCGCCCGGTGCGCCAGACGCGGCTGCAATACGCGGCTGCAATACGGTGGGAGCAAAGCGCGGTGGGAGCAAAGCGCGGTGGGAGCCTAACCCGGCCCGCCATGGCCTTACCGGCCTTCCCGGCCTTCCCGGCCTTCCTCTGTGCCGTCCCCAGAGTCGTCGTCTTCCGGGGATGCTGACGGCGCGGCGCGTTTTTTCCGGGTCGGCCGTTCATCATCCTCGTCCTTTTCCCCGTTGCGGGGCATGAATTCCCGCAGCTTTTCCATGGCCGCGGCATAGACCGAGCCGGCGGTGAACCCGTCCTCCCCGTCAATATCCCCGGCGGGTTTTCCGAAGAACAGCTCCACCCCGTCCTCAATGCGCTTGAGGGGATAAACATTGAAGCGGCCCTTGTCCACCGCGTCCATGATCTCCCGGTCCAGCAACAGGTTGGTCTTGTTCACATCCGGAATGGCCACTCCGCACCCCGGGGGAAAACCCTGCTCCTTGGCGAACTGGTAGAACCCGGTCACCTTCTCGTTGACCCCCCCGATGGGCTGCACCTCGCCGTGCTGGTTCATGGAGCCGGTGACGGCGATGGACTGATTGATGGGAATCTGGCTGATGGCCGAGATCACGGCCAGGAACTCCGCCACAGTGGCCGAGTCACCCTCTATGCCCCCGTAGTTTTGCTCGAAGGTGATGGAGACCGACAGCGCCAGGGGATGCCTGCGTGCAAAAAGCCGCCCCAGGTAGCCGTTGAGGATCAGCATGCCCTTGGTGTGTATTCTCCCGGACAGGTCCGCCTCGCGCTCTATGTTTATCAGGCCCCGGCGCCCCGCGTAGGCCTGGGCGGTGATGCGCGTGGGAATGCCGAAGGACACCCG
>JAOUPZ010000015.1 GCA_029879595.1 Deltaproteobacteria bacterium
TTTATAAACAGGGTCAACCAGTCGCTGGAAAACCCGATTCATCTGCGTCCCCAGGATTCCTGGGGCGAGTATGAAAACGAGGTGATGTCCATCCTGCAGTTTCTCTGACGGCTTCCCCGGTCAGCGCGCCTCTTTTTCCGAACCGGCTCAAAGCTCACTCAGGCCATCGTCATATACATCCGGCTCCGGCGCCGCGGCGGGAGCCTGTTCAGGAGACTGGGGCTGGATAGATCTGGGGTGGGCAACCTTAAGGGTTGACCTGGTTGGTGGCGGCTGATTCTCCGGCTCTTCCTCGGCCTCCCCTTCCTCCTGCATTGAGGGCAGCAGTTCCATAATCCTGCCGGCCATGATCATCTTCATCTTTTCCGCGAGATCATTGTCAATCTTCTTGAAGTGGATACCGCAGTCATAGCGCACCTGCCCCCGGAAACCTGAGGCCATCTTTACCCAGACCACCTTTCCGCTAATGGTGAAAAGCTCCTCCGGCTCGTCATGCTCGCTGCGCCGTGCCACCAGCTTCAGGCTGAGAACCTCTTCCTTTTCCACGGCCTCGCGCAGCCTGACCTGCATGCCGGTTTCCGATAACTCCATGCAGTACCCCGGCCTTTCGTTTTCACTGTGGCTGTCTGTCCACAGAATGCGCAGGTCAACCGCATACCGGGGTGAATTCCGTGTTTCCTTTACTTCAATGTCGGGGATCTCATGAAACACCGAAACAGGCTGTTCCAGTTCGCGGGAGTATTTATACCCGCAGTGTTTTTCGTTAATGGCAATAAGATCATTGTTGCGCCACCCCCTGGACCCGCCGCCGATGGGCATGTACCTGCCGTCCGGAGCGTAGTTCTTCCGCATGTATTTCTTTTTTGCTGGCGTCGTCATGGAATTCCCTGAGTAGAAATACGGCTTTGCATTTTCCTGTAACAGAGCATGAAGTCCCATGCACCTGCTTTTGCCAGCCGACCCGGAAGCCGGGAGAGGAACCGCAGCCAGTTCGGACAGGAGATGATGTTCATGCCATATCTACTTTGATTGCATATCTCCCGGTAAAGGGCAATATGGAATCCGCCCGAATGAGCCCGCCTTCAGCTGGTTTTTCCCGCGCCCAGTGTCAACAGGACCCCGGTGAGAACCGTGGCGCAGGCCAGCATCAGCAGGATGCCGTCATGGCTGCCCGAGGCATCGAAAAGCAACCCGGCCAGCCAGGGCCCCAGGGAGGCCCCCAGGCCGAACCCGATGTCCAGGGTTCCCATGATCTTGCCCAGATGACGGCCAGGAAAAAGGTCTGCCACCACCGAGGCATAAACAGGCGTTATGCCCATGTATCCCACTCCGTACAGGAAGGAAAACCCGGCAAGCAGCATGATGTGGGGATGGAAGAAGGGCTGGTACAAAACAAGCAGGCCGGCCACCCCGGCAGCCGCCGCCAGCGGAAAACAGCGCCTCCTGCCGATGTGGTCCGAAAGGTGCCCCCAGAATATTCCTCCCAGGCCCCGGCCCAGTCCGGTAAGACCGAACAGCATGGAGGCCACCAAAAGCGAATATCCCATGTCCACCGACATTCTTGTCTGGTGAACCACCATGGTCATCATGGTGAAGCCGATCATGGTCACAGAAAAGAACATCAGCCACCAGGCCGGAGTAGCCAGTGCTCCGCCGAGCGTAAAACCGGTGACGTCCCCCGTTGCCCCGGCCGCACCGCCGCCCCGGGCCGCCCCTCCGGCGGAAGCCCTGCCGTCGGGTTGCTGTCCGATCGACTCCGGCGAGTCCCGGGTCAGCAGAATGTTCAGGGGAACCAGGATCACCAGCACCAGGAAGCCGTAGACCATGAAGGTGCCCCTCCAGCCCAGCCTGATCAAAAGCCATTCGGCCAGCAGCGACATGGCCAGCGCACCCACGCCATTGCCGCCCAGGGCAATGGCGCTGGCCAGCCCCCGGCGCCGGATGAACCAGCGGGGAACCAGGGCCATGTGCGTGGGAAAGCCCAACAGGGAGAAAGACACCCCCATCAGCACCCCGTACACCAGGTAAAACTGGGTGACGGTACTCACCGTACCGGAAAGAAACAGGGCCGCCGACATCAACAGCAGGGCGCCGGGGAACATGCGCCGGGGACCGAACCTGTCGAAGATGGCCCCGCTGAAGGTAATGCTCAGTGCATACACGGCCATGGCCACCGAAAAGATACCGGCTGTTTCCGCCCTCTTCCAGCCAGTATCATCCAGCAGCGCCACATAGATGACCCCGAAGGAAAACCGGCTTCCCATCACAAAAAACAGATTGAGGAACATCACCCCGGTCATGACCCAGCCGTAGTACACCCCGCGCCGGGCAAACGCCTCCACTATCCCGGCGGGCCGGGCGGGCGGGATGCTTCCCGCAGGGGATTCTGGTGCACCTGATGGTGTTTTTCCGGGTTCCATAATGGCCGGCATATCTGGTTGGCGACAGGCCGGAGTGACCCGGCGGTTTTACCCGGAGCAGGAATATACTCGCCGGGCGTTTTTCAATATTGCCATCAGCAGTTGTTTTGTTCTATAAAGATAGCCTGATTTTTCAACTCAACGGGAAGGGAACCGGGTTGGGAGCAATTGCGCCGAAAATCCGGAGCCTTGAAATGACCGCCCGATGGCTCAGCCGGACCAAGCGGACATGAACAAGCAAACCAACAGGAATAAAAAAGGCATCCATGAAAATACATGAGTATCAGGCCAAGGAAATGCTGTCCCGCTATGACGTGCCCGTACCCAGGGGCCAGGTGGCCTTTGACGTGGACCAGGCCGTCAAGGCGGCCGAATCCCTGGGAGGATCGGTATGGGTGGTAAAAGCCCAGATTCACGCCGGGGGCCGCGGCAAGGGCGGTGGGGTGAAGGTGTCCAAGGGCATGGAAGAAGTGCGTGGCAACGCCCAGAACATCCTGGGAATGACCCTGGTCACCCACCAGACCGGCCCGGAGGGGCAACTGGTGAAAAAGGTGCTCATCGAGGAAGGCATGGATATCAAAAAAGAGTTCTACATGTCCATGCTGGTGGACCGGGAAACCCAGTCCGTGGTGGTGCTGGCCTCCACTGAGGGCGGCATGGAGATCGAGGAAGTGGCGGCTCGCACCCCGGAAAAGATCCTGCGCGAGACCATCGACCCCGCCACAGGCATGTTGCCCTTCCAGGCCCTGCGCCTGGCTTACGGCCTGAAGGTTCACGAGCACGACCCCAAACTGATCCGCCCCATGACCAAGCTCCTGATGAACTCCTACCAGGCCTTCATCGGGGAGGACTGCTCGCTTCTGGAGGTCAATCCGCTGGTTCTCACCGGCGACGGAAGAGCCCTGGCCCTGGACGCCAAGGTCACCTTTGACGACAGCGCCTCTTTCCGCCACAACGGCCGGGACCAACTGCGCGACCTGGACGAGGAGGAGACCCTGGAAATTGAAGCCTCGGAACATGACCTCAACTACATCAAGCTCGACGGCAACATCGGCTGCATGGTCAACGGGGCCGGGCTGGCCATGGGAACCATGGACATTATCAAGGCCAACGGCGGCGAGCCCGCCAACTTCCTCGACGTGGGCGGCGGAGTGACCCAGGAACGGGTGGCCAAGGCCTTCGTGATCATCACCAAGGACCCCAACGTCAAGGCGATTCTCATCAACATCTTCGGCGGAATAGTGCGTTGCGATGTGGTGGCCAAGGGAGTGGTGGACGCCTTCAAGGATGTTGGACTGACCATTCCGGTCATCGTCAGGCTGGAAGGAACCAACTCGGATATCGCCCGGGATATCATCAACAATTCGGGCATGGGAGACAAGATCCAGATGGCCGAAGGCCTGACAGACGCCGCCAGGAAAACCGTGGCCCTGGTCTGAGACCGACAGGATATACCCGCGCCGGGAAGGGGTTTTCCCCCCGGCTGGAACTTTTTACGATTTTGAAGACATACAGCAAAAACAACTTCCGAGGAGATTTGGTACTATGTCCGTCCTGGTAGATAAAAACAGCAAGGTGGTGGTGCAGGGCATCACGGGGGCGCAAGGCGCGCTGCACACCCGGGCCTGTCTGGAATACGGCACCAAGATCGTGGCCGGGGTGACCCCGGGCAAGGGAGGCCAGTCCTTCGACGGCGTTCCGGTTTACAATCTGGTGTCCGAGGCCGTCCAGGCCAGCGGGGCCAACGTGTCCATGATATTCGTCCCCCCGCCCTTCGCGGCGGACGCCATCATGGAGGCGGCCGACGCCGACGTTGACCTGATCATCTGCATTACCGAAGGCGTGCCGGTGCTGGACATGGTGCGGGCCGTACGCTATGTGAAAAACCGCGGAAAGCGCCTCATCGGCCCCAACTGCCCCGGCATCATCACCCCCGGCCAGTGCAAGCTGGGCATCATGCCCGGCTACATCCACAAGCCCGGAGTGGTGGGAGTGGTATCCCGCTCGGGAACCCTGACCTACGAGGCAGTCTGGCAACTCACCGAGGTCGGGCTGGGACAGACCACCTGCATCGGCATCGGGGGCGACCCTGTGAACGGCACCAACTTCATAGACTGCCTGGAACTGTTTGAAAAAGACCCGGAGACCAAGGCCATCGTGATGATCGGGGAGATCGGCGGGACGGCCGAGGAGGATGCGGCCGAATACGCCAAGGCAAACGTCACCAAGCCCATTGTCAGCTTCATCGCCGGGCAGACCGCCCCCCCGGGCCGCCGCATGGGACACGCCGGAGCCATCATCTCAGGCGGCAAGGGCACGGCCGCGGAAAAGATGGCCGCCCTCAAGGCCGCGGGTATTCATGTGGTAACCACGCCGGACACCATCGGCGCCAAGATGGCCGAGGTGCTGGGCTAGGCTCCAGGCGCACCGGGGGCCGGGGAAACCCGCTCCCCGGACCTTGCGCCGCCCCCGCCGGGCGGGATAAGTTTTTTTGGGAAATACTTCAGATGGTATAGCCCTCGGCGTCACCGTCGGGGGTCTTGATGGTGAGCCGGTTGGCCTTGCCGCCGGCCAGCTCCACCCGCCCGACCCGGTACACGCCGATTCCATATTCGCGCCCCAGATCCTCCAGCAGCGGCTGCAGCTTCTCCTGGCCGATGATCTCCATGCGCATCCCCATATTGAACACCTGGTACATCTCACGCCAGGGCGTGTCTGTTACCTGCCGGATGCGCTCGAAGAGCGCCGGCACCGGTGCGGGGGTTTCCTTGAGATAGTGCAGCCCGGAGCCGGTGCGCAGACACTTGGTCTGCCCGCCGCCCGTGCAGTGCACCAGGGCGTGCACCAGAGGCCGGGCCTCCTCCAGCAGCTTTTTAATGACCGGCGCGTAGGTGCGGGTGGGGGAAAGCAGCGCCTGCCCGATGGTCAGAGGTGTGCCCTCCAGGGAATCGCCCAGCAGGTGGGGGCCGCAGTAGCGCAGGTTCTCCGGCATACCCGGATCAAAGCTCTCCGGATACTTTCCGGCGTATTCGGCCCTCAGCAGATCATGCCGGGCCGAGGTCAGGCCGTTGCACCCGATGCCGCTGTTGTACTGCTTCTCATAGACGGCCTGCCCATCGGAGGCCAGCGCGAAAATGACGTCCCCGGCGTTGACGCGCTCGTTGGTCATCACCTCGTCGCGGCGCACCCGCGCCGATACCGTCGCTCCCACATCCACCGTGCGCACCAGATCCCCCACATCGGCGGTCTCCCCACCGGCCAGGTTCAGCTCCATTCCCCAGCCGGAAAACAGGTCCGCCAGTTCCTGGTAGCCCTCGATGATCGCCTTGAGCGCCTCGCCGGGAACCAGCCTTGCGTTGCGGCCGATGGTGTTGGATACAAGGTACGGACCCAGCGCGCCCACGCAGAGCAGGTCATCCACGTTCATCACCAGCGCGTCCTGGGCGATGCCGCCGAATACCGAGGCGTCACCTGTCTCCCGGTAGTACATGTATGCCAGCACGCTCTTGGTGCCGGCCGTGTCGGCGTGCATGGCCAGGGCGTGCTCTTCGGAGCCTCCCACCACGTCGGGGATCAGCTTGCAGAATGCGCCGGGATACAGCCCGGGGTGCGTGCCGCCGATGGCGCTGTGAACCTCCGCCTTGCTGGAGGAAACGCCGCGCGCCTTATATCTTTCCGCTTCTTTCATTACGCCAACCGGCTTCGGTTTCAGGACGTGACCCGGTTTCCCGGGCGGATAAAAGCGCCGGAACACGAAGGCCGGGGGCGGGCTTTCGACCGCAGGGCGGGGCGCTTCACATGGAATACCGGACTTAATCCGCCAGGAGCATCCGGGTGATCAGGACCCCTGGCTGAGATATTCGGGCGCCAGGATATCCACCGTGATATTTTTCTTGAGCCGGGCGATTTCCTTTTCCAGGACATACCGGCGCAGTTCGTTTTCCAGGCGTTCGCGGATTTCCTTCTTCTCCTGCTCGGCCTTGTCCTGGTCCTGGTAGAACCGGCGCTTGAAAAGCATGACATGGGCCTGCATCCCCTTGATGCTGAGGCCGACCGGTTTTTCCCCGCTAAGCGTAAAGGCGATCTTCTTGAACTCGGAGTTGAAACCCACGCCCTCGATATTCCTGTCGGCAGAGGTGAAGGCTACGGTTTTCACCTCCAGGCCCTTGGACTTGGAATACCCGGTGAACTCGTTCGCGCCGGTAATGCCGGGGAAGGCCTTGCGGGCTTCCTCCAGGGCCGCCTTGCGCCGCTCATCCATCTGCAGCCTGCTGAGCACCTCGCCGCGCACCTGCTCCAGGGGCTTCACAAAGGACTCCTTCTTCTCGCGCACCTGGTAAAACACATGCCCCTGGATGGGATTGCGCTGCCATGCGCCACCGTCGCCGGTGTTCTTGCGCCTGATCTGGGAGTACAACGGCCTGAGCGAGCCCAGCGCGGAATCAACCTTGGTGCCGTCGAAGGGGCCCAACTTCAGCACCTTTTTGCCCAGGCCGGTCGCCACGGCCTCCAGGCCCTCGCTGGCGATCCTGTTGGGCAACTGCTTGAGCTCCCTTTCCATCAGGTTGTCCACCCGGGAAGACTTGAGGATCTGCTCTATCGGACCCTTGACCTCCTCAAAGGATTTTACCGAGCCCTCCCTGCTGTCCGTGACCTTGATTATGTGAAAGCCGAACTGTGAGCGTACGATATCGCTGATCTGCCCCTTCTGCATGGAGAACGCCGCCGTTGAGAACTCGGGCACCATGTCCTCCCGCTTGAAGAATCCCAGGTCGCCGCCTTTGTCCTTGCTCATGTCCTCGGAGTGCTTCTTGGCCAACCCGGCGAAGTCCTCCCCGGCGCGGGCCTTGACCAGGATTTCCTCAAGTTCCTTTTTCTTGGCGGCCACCTGGTCTTCCGTCAGGTCCTTGGGCAGCTTTTTCAGGATATGGCTGGCCTTGACCTGGGGGGGAGAGGTGAACTCTGTTTCCAGGTTCCTTTCATAGTGGCGCCGCAGAGCCCTTTCGCTGATGGAGGTAGTATCCTCGAAGTGCTTGCTGTCCAGGATGAAGTATTCGAGCGTGAACTGCTCATCCTGTGTGAACATCTTGGGGTTCTGGTCGTAGTACTCCTTCAGGGCCTCCTCGCCCGGTGCGGGGACATCCTTGATCTTTGCCGGGTCGAACATGAAATAGTCCACCTCCACCTTTTCCTTTTCGGTCCGGTAGTGCTGGTCCACCTGCAGGGGGCTGATGATTATGCCCGAGCCGATGATCTTCTGCTGCCGGGAGACCGTCAGGTCCTCGCGAATCAGTTCCTCGTAGGATTTCGGAGTCAGGTTGTTCTGCAGCAGGATGCTTCTGTAGGTGGGGAAGTCGAACTTCTCGTTTACGAAGAATGTTGTCTGGGACTGCACGGCGTCGCGCACCTCCCTGTCGTCGATCAATATGCCTTTTTCGGCTGCATCCTGCAGGAACAGTTCCCGGTTGACCATGTTGTCGAAGACCTGCTGGCGCAGATTCATCTGCCGGGCAATCTGGTCGGCATCCTTGCCGTACTGCTGCTGGATGCGGTCCATTTCTCTTTGGTACCGGCGCAGAAATTCATTGACCATGATCTCGGTCTTGCCGACCCTCACCATGACTTCCTTGGGATTGGAAAATGTTCCGATCCCGAAGGAAATAATGAAGGTCACAACGATCATTCCCAGCATCACCTTGATAAGCCAGGACTGTGAATGGTTCCGTAATGTGGTTAGCATGATCTCTCAATAGCCGCTGTTATGTATTCAGGCCGGGCGCTGATAGCCGGAATAAGTTTTTTTTTTGCCCTGCCGCCTCCCGGGACTGGTCCCGGTCTGGTCGGGGATCGGTTTTGTTATCCGTGTGAAAACAAGAAACCCAAAATCAACCGCCCCCTGTAAACACCCCCCGAATTATTCAAACCTGTCATTCAACCGGGAAATATCGACCGTGAAACGGCTATTCTAATCCCTACGCCAAGGCCCGTCAATTCCTCAGGGGCCCCTTTTACGCATGAAGCCCGGCGGCTGGAAAAACTAAGGCCTGTTTACCCCCCGGCCCCGGCCTGGAGCCGCCCCCGGGCCAGGTGTTTCAGGGCCGCGTAAACACACCGGTTGACCGGAGTGGGCACGCCGGTCTTTCCGCCCAGCCGGACCACGGTGCCCTGGAGCGATTCCAGCTCCAGGGGGCGCCCCCGCTCCAGGTCCTGGAGCATGGACGGCTTGGTGTGCGCTGGGACCTCGTCCAGGTATCCCAGGGCCCGGGGCACCACATCGGGGGCCAGCCCCACCCCCAGCGCCTCGGCCACAGCGGCGGTCTCCGCGGCGATGGAGCCGAACAGCGCCTTGCGGTCAGGGTCGGCCGCCACATCCCCCAGGGGCAGCCCGGTGAGGGTGCTGCTGCCCGAGGTCGAGGTAACCAGCACGAACTTGGCCCACTGGTCGGCCACGATGTCGTGGGAAAGCTCGGCGTTTATGCCGGCCTCGCGCAATGTTTCCCGCAGTTCCTCAAGCCCGGCAAATGAGCTGGTTGTGGGGACGCCGAAGCGCAGGGGGTTCTGGAAGCCGGCCTGGCGCACCACCCCGGGACGGGGCACGTTGGCCGGCAGATAGCTCAGGCCGCCCAGCACCCGGGCCGGCCCCAGCAGTCCCTGCAACCGTTCCGTTATGTCCACCCCGTTCAGCAGGGGCAGCACAAACGTGCCTTCATGCAGCAGCGGCCCTGCCAGGGGGGCCGCGTCCTCCAGCCCATAGGTCTTGGTGGTGAACAGAACAAGGTCCACCGGGGCTTCGCCCGCCGGGTCGCTGACCGCCCGCAGGGGGTGGATGCTGAAGCTGTCATTGCCGGGGCCGCCGTCACGCTCCACCCGCAGGCCGGATTCTCTAAAAGCCCGCAGCATCTCCCCGCGGGCGATGAACAGGACTTCGTGCCCGGCCCGGGCCAGCAGGCCGCCGTAAAATCCTCCCAGAGCCCCGGCCCCTACAATGGCTATGCGCATTTATGCCCCCCCGCCCTAACCGGTATTCCGTATGGGACGGAAGAAACTGCGCACCTTTCTCATGTGGATTTCCAGTTCCACCGGCACATTGACCGGATTGGCCCCGATGGACTCGCGCCAGCGGCTGAAGATATGGCGCCCGCTGTTGCGCCCCTTGAGGTCGGTTTTAAGCACCAGGGCCCAGGTGGTCAGAGCCGCCTTGTGGAATGGGGGCCTGCTCAGTTTTGCCAGAGCGGATGTTTCGGTGAAATTATGATACCAGGGCTGATGCCTGAAATTGGGAATTCCCAGTTCGTCGGCCAGGGTGCTCAGCACCCGCTCGCTCCGGGGCCGGTCGCCCTCATCCAGCATGGCCAGTTGATCAGCCAGGAACAAAATTGCCCGCAGCGCATCCAGCGGAATTTCCTCGGCCTTGGGCCTGGACTTCTGTTCGGCCAGCTTGGCGCGGAGTATCTCCTCGTCGGTGAGTTCCCGATCCATCACAGCGGGCTTGGCCTTTTCACGAAACTGTTCCTTGATTTTTTCACGGGTTTCGTAGCTTTCCAGGGTCTTGCTTTCTTCCATCTTCCTTGTCTGCTCCTGCAATTATGCTTCCGCCTTGCCTAAGGCATTTTTTCCGTGTTACCTGCCGCTGGTTGTAGCGGGAACTTCGACGCCGCCGCACTTTGGCGGCGGCTTTGGCGAACAGACTGATTATAATGGAAGAAAACACAACGAGGCAAGACATCCCGGCGAGGCTGCATGGGGGGAGCGTGCACCCCGCCGGGCTGTCCTGTTCCTGAATAACCTGCTAGAACCCGTATCCAATCCCGATATTGAGAATGACTCCCCCCAGGTCATCCAGAGGCTCGGCCGAGGAGGTTCCCGTCATATCGATCACGTTTCCGGGCAGAGTGTTGCTCAGCCGGTGGTGGCGGTACAGCATCCCCAGGTCCAGGAACGCTCCGGAGCTTTGCCGGTATGAATAAAACAGCGCCAGATTGAAAATAGAGTCCGAGCTTATTACCACCCCGTTGTTGATGAAGGTGGAAGCCCGTCCCGCCATCATCTCAAACCGGAGGGCCTTGCTCATCAACATGCCGAATCCTATGCCCTGGACGCTCACGGACCCGGTCACGATAACGGCTCCGGGTCCGGTGTTCTGGAAGGTCAGCGTGCCGTCCTCCTTCTCGTGGAAGAAATACTCATCCCCCTGGCCCTGGAAGTGAATCCGGATCACGTTGGAGCCGGCATCAACCCGCGGGTCGGAAGGAGCCCAGAAGCGCGTGCCCATGACAAAGCCCACGCCGGTGCTGGATTTTCCGTTTTTCTGCGCCAGGGCCTCGGTTGGTAGAGCGGCCTGCAGCGATAAAAATGCCAGCATTGCCAATGCTGTCCTGTAAAAAACTACGAGGGTTTTCGAGCGTGCCATTTTATTTCCTCCGCGGTTGTTGGCTTTTTTTCCGGGATCCTTTCTATCCCGGGCGCACATTCTGAACCTTGCAGTCATTTTCTGCTTGCCAGACTGTTTGGCTTGTGTCATAAATATATATATATCATTACAAAAGTAATGGCAAGAAATTTTATTTGGCTTGAATGGAGCGTTTAAGAAAATGGTCGCAAAAAGGACTTTTATGATGACTGGGCCGCGTTTTTCCGGCGTCAGAACGGCGCTGGCGCTGGGGCTGATTCTGGTCTTTCTGGGGGGCTGTGATTTCAAGCAGAACGACCAGCCCACCATCACTCCGGGGATGGACATGCAGCCGCTGACCACGGCCCAGTACATAGCGCTGCCGCCCATGAAGAAATACCAGGTGGCCAACCGGCTGCTGGGGGCCCTGTATAAGGGTGCGCCCTTCCGGGATTTTTTCGACACATCAGGGGGACTCAACAATCTGCGGGCCAGGGGTGACTACGCCCGTCTGCCGGCCTGGACGGAGGAAGCACTGCGGACTCCTGTCACGGATGAACAAACGAACCTGGGGCTGGCCAATGGCTACTACTTCCGCTCCCAGGAGCAGGAGCAGCCCCTGGCTCTCCTGTACACGACCCCACTGAGCAAAACCCAGTTCGACTGGTGGATGGCCTATTTCCTGGCCAATACCTTCCAGTATTCGCCCTCGCTTGAGCTGTCCACGGTGGAAGGAAGCGACCTGGCCCAGGTGGTGGGCACCCTGTACCAGGACATCAAGTCGGACCGCCCCATCCGGGAAATAGTCTATGACTATATGATATCCGAGCAGAACTGGCGCCGCTTCCGTTCCCCGGAGGACAATACCCGGGAAATGATGGAGCAGTTCCTGGGGCGGCTCATTGACGCTGAGGTGCCGCCGGCCTCCAAGGCCTGCCAGAACTGGTCGCTTTCCAGGTCCCACACTCTGGTTATCAGCGCCGAGGTGAACACCCAGCCCCAGCGCCTTCTGGGACGCACCATAGTCAGCTGTGAGGATTTCTACCGGGCGGTGGCCGAACACGAGGACCTGATTCCCGCCACCAGCGCCATGTTGGTGGACTACTTCTTCGGCAGCCTGCCCGCCGCGCAAAGAGGCTCGCTGAGCCGCTCCCTGGCGGCCACCAATCCGGAAACCTATCGGGAGATGTTCCGCACCGTGTTGTTCTCCCAGGCATATCTGCTGTACGCGGAACGGCCTCAGGGGTTCGAGCAGTTGTTTTTCAACGCGGCACACCGCATGTACTGGCAGCCCGGGCAATATTTCTTCTACTCGCTGCGCTCCCGGCTGGACCAGATGAACCAGCCGGTGTTCCAGTACAAGCTGGGCCGCTACAAGACCACCCCCATGGACACCCTCAGCCTTGCCTGGTCGCACTCCACGCTCCGGGACTGGGGCCTGCTGGACCGGCGGCACAACACAAGCAACCAGTTTGAGCAGGGCTGGAGCGAGGACTTCATCGATGTTCAGTTCCAGGGCCGTGACTACCTGCGGTATCTGTTCCTGGCCATGCTGGGACGCGAACCCATGGAAACGGAGACCCTGGCCCTGGAGGAGGTGCTGGCCAACGCCGAATACAAGCTGGAAAAATTGGAGCACCGCATGTCGGTGACCCGGGTGGTGCTGGATTATTTTTCCCGGCTGCCAGAATTCTACTATCTCAACCCCATTCAATAAGGAGGCCGGCCATGAATACCAGCAAAGCCGGAACACACAGGCCCGCTGCCGCGCAGAACGGCTTTACCCGCCGCGGACTGCTGCGTCTGGCGGGGTCATCCCTGGGGCTGGCGCTGGCTCAGGGACTTCTGCCCGGCGTGAGCCGGGCCTCGGTGGAATCGGCCCTGGAAACGGTTTCCTTTTCCGCGCCGGCGCGCCGCCCCACCTATATCCATGTGTTCCTCTACGGCGGCCCTTCAGAACTGGGGGGAAACCTGACCAATCTGGCCGACATACAGGCCGCCTCGCTTAACCTGTATCCCACCTCCCAGGTGACGGCCACGGCCAACGGATTCTGGGAGCAGGCCGGCGGAGCGGTGATGGAAAACCTGGTGGCTTCCGGAGACATGTCCGTGTACCGCACGATCTACCGGCGCAAGGACGACAACAAGGGCCATGACAAAAGCATCGTGCAGAACCTGAATGGAAACCTGGACATAAACGGCCCCGGCTTTGCCGCCACCCTGGCCGCAATTCTCACCACCAACGGGGTGATCGACCCGGACACCGCCACGCTCCCCGTGATTTCCATGGCTGGCGAATCCCAGGTGTTCAGCATGGGCGACCTGGAACTATCCCCGGTGCTGCGCCCGGTTTCCATGGATTCCTCGCTCAACAATCCCTATTCCCGGGAGAACAACTCCGCCCTGCCGGCCGGCGGGGACGAGACCCTGGACCAGCTGGCGGACCTGGTGGGCAACGCCCGCGGAGCCTTCCGGCACAGGCAGGCCCTGGAAGCATTCAACCGGCGCCGGGTCCTGGCCGACTTCATCGCCACCCTGGACGTGAACAACGTACCGGCGGGGGTTAGCTATCCGGCCAACAATCCGGCTGCGGACAGGCTGCGGGCAGCCGTGGCCATCGCCGCCCATAATCCGGACACCTTCTTCATCAACCTGGGCAACGCCGGGCTGGGCGGCTGGGACGCCCATTCCCAGGCCATCCCCACCTACACCCGGAACATGACCCTCCTCATGGAGGCCCTGCAGGCCGCTATGGCGCACCTCAAGGCCACCGGCATGGATGACCGGGTCATAATCAATGTATTCGGGGACTTCGGGCGCAACGTGAACCTGAACGACTCCCAGGGCTGGGATCACGGCAACAACCAGAACCTGTTCACCCTCGGGGGCAGGGCCTACCGCAGTCTGGGCAGAGTGGTGGGAACAACCGAGCTGACAGGCAGTTCCGCCAACAACCGGCTGTTCACCGCGCCGACGTCGGGCAGCGAGGAGTACGAGCCGTTTTCCATCGCCTCCACGCTTTTGGGCTACTTCGGGGTGCGCAACCCGGAGGTGCTCACCGGCGAGCCGGTCATGACCTGAACACGCCGGCCCGCGCCAGCATCACCTCAGATAGGCGGCCAGATCACCGATGCTGTCCTTCAGCGCCGGCATGGCGGGCATGAGTTTGGTGGGCCTCAGGGGCTTGTAGCCCTTGGGGTAGGTCGCCGAGACCACCCGGTGGAGCAGCAGCTCCGGTGAGGCCCCCTTGATGCGGGGGCCCAGGGGGCCGTCCTGTGCGGGGTCAGGCCCATGGCAGGGCAGGCACACCTCCAGGTATACCTTCTTGCCCCGGGCGATATCCCCCGTGGGGGTTGCGGATTCCGGGCTGGCGGCCTGGAGCGGGCTGCCACCGGCCAGCCAGGCTCCCGCCAGCAGAATCCATCCGGATAACAGGCATATTTTCAATGTATTCACTTCCAGGAAAACTCCCTTGCTGGCAGTTGAGCTCACGTCCGGGCAGTTGGCTTCCGGCGGAGATTAACGGGTTTTATGGCCACAGATTATCACACAATCCGGGGAAGAAAAGGGTGCGCCGGGCAGCCCCTCAAGGCGGGGGTTTGTCGGAGGGCTGATTATGTGATACTGGTTTAAGAAATACAGACCAACGACCCGAAATGCTTTTCACCGGAAACACCTCAATGACCAAGGGGATATAAATTTTTAACCGTTTTATTTAATTAACCTGAAACTTCAGGTCAAAGGCAGGGAGGAGCCCCCTTTCCGGCCCTTCCCGCCATCAACGCCATTTTTTCCTGAACCGCCGGGACGCCTTACCCGGCATGCCATTCATGACTCGCCGAGATCCACAATCCGGGGCCGCCAACCAGGGATTCGTGAAAACCATCTGCGGCATATGCCCGGCCGGGTGCTGGGTTGAGGCCCGGGTGGACGGCGCAGGACGGCTGGCCGAGGTCCGCCCCGATCCTGACTCCCCCCTGGGAGCAATCTGCCGGCTGGGAAAAGCCGCCCCGGAAATAGTCCATTCCCCACACCGCATCACAACCCCCCTGCGCCGCACCGGACCCAAGGGCAGCCTGGAGTTCGAACCGATTTCATGGGATGAGGCCCTGGACACCATCGCCGCCCGGCAGCTGGAGTTCAAGGAGAAGCACGGCCCCGAGTCCCTGGCCATCTACACGGGCCGGGGGAGCTTTGATCTGAGCCTGTGCGACGTTTTCCAGCCCCGTGATGTGGCCGTTTCCTCGGCCTCCTCGGTGCTGTTTCCCCTGGGCAGCCCCAATACCCTGGGCGTGGGGGCGCTGTGCTATGTCTCCTTCGCCATGATCGCCCCCCACGTCACCCTGGGGGGAATGCTGATCAACATGTTCTCGGACATTGAGCAGGCGGAACTGGTGGTGATCTGGGGGGCCAACCCGGCCACCGACTGCCCCCCGCTGGATTTGGAGCGGATTGTGCGCGCCCATGCGCGGGGGGCCGAAATCGTAGTGATTGATCCCCGGCGCACGGCGCTGGCCAAGCTGGATGGTGCCCGCTGGATTCCCGTGCGTCCTGGCACCGATGGTGCCCTGGCCCTGGGGCTGTGCCGGGTGATCATCGAGGAGGAACTGTACGACGAAGGATTCGTGCGGGACTGGACCCGGGGCTTTGATGATTTCGCCGGATATGTGCAGCATTTCCGGCCCGAGGTTGTGGAGACCATTACCGGGGTTCCCGCCGCAACGGTGGTGGAGCTGGCCCGCAAGCTGGCGGCGGCCCGCGGGGCCGCGCCGGTGATGTACACCGGGCTGGAATACAGCGAGTCGGGGGTGCAGGCCATCCGGGCCACCCTGGTGCTGTGGGCCCTGGCGGGCCAGCTGGACGTGCCCGGGGGCCGGTGCTTTACCATGCCGGACAACCAGTTCCGGGTAAACCGGGAGGGCCTCTTGCCCAACCCCGCCCCCCACAGGGCCCTGGGGCGAGACCGCTTCCCGGTGTACAGCCACTACCGGGGTGAATCCCACGCCATCAGCCTGCCGGAGAGTGTGCTGGAATCCCGCCCCTACAAGATCCGCAGCCTGATGATCCTGGGCGGCAGCATAATCACCTCCTGGCCCGAACCGCAGGTCTGGCGCAAAACCCTGGCGGGGCTGGACTTCCTGGTGACCATTGACAGGCAGCTTACCGCCGACGCGGCCTACGCCGACCTGGTGCTGCCTGCCACCACGGGGTTCGAGATAGACAGCTACATGGTCTACGGACCCATGTTCAGGGTTCGGCAGCGTCTGATCGAGCCGGTGGGGCAGGCCCGCAACGATTTTTTCATCCTGGCGGAACTGGCCCGGCGGCTGGGCTACGGTCATCTGTACCCCCAGACTCCTCGTGAGCTCTACGAGCATGTGCTCAAGGGCACCGGATTCGATTATGACTCCGTCATGGCCGCCGGGGGGCAGGTTATGCTCAAGACCCGGATGATGGAATATAAAAAATGGGAAAAGGGGGGACTGCGGCCCGATGGCCGGCCCGGATTCGACACTCCCTCCGGCAGGCTGGAGATCGCCTCCACGCTGCTGGAGGAACACGGCTACAACCCCCTGCCGGAATATACCGAGCCCGGGGAATCACCCCAGTCCCGGCCGGATGTGTGCTCCCGGTTCCCGCTGGTATTCAATTCCGGCGCCCGGGTCAACACTGATTTCCGCACCCAGCACCACGGCATTGACAGCCTCATCAAGGAAAACCCGGAGCCCCTGGTCACAATCAACGAGGCCGATGCGGCCGCCCGGGGCATCGTCCACGGCGCGCCGGTGCTGCTGCGCAGCCCCCGGGGCGAGGTGAGGATGCGGGCCCGGGTCACCCCGGACATCATGCCCGGAGCCATTGACGCCAGCATGGGCGGGGGCGGCCCGGTGGGGCCCGCGGCCTGGCAGGAAGCCAACATCAACGAGCTGACCAGCCTGGAACGCTTTGATCCCATCTCGGGGTTCCCGGTTTACAAGGCGCTTCTCTGCGAACTGGAGCCCCTGGAGGGCCGGCCCATCCGCACCGGCAGCGGGGAGTATACCCCCGCGGGAACAAAAACTGATGCCGCGCAGGCCCGGGTGTACTTTGACCACAACGCCACCACCCCCCTATCCGGGGCCGTACGGGAGGCCATGGCCCGGCATCTGGCCGACTTCGGCAACCCCAGCAGCATATACCA
>JAOUPZ010000223.1 GCA_029879595.1 Deltaproteobacteria bacterium
TCAGTTTCCTTGCGTCCCGTTTAACAGACAGCCCGTTTGCTGTTTGCCAAACAAAAATATTCAAAAGAATTGTGTTATGTTATAACATATCGCTGAAAGGGAAGAAACAGTTCTTAAATTACAGTGCTCTTAAATTACAGTGCTCTTAAATTACAGTGTTCTTAAATTACAGTGCTGTCATTTTACAATGTTGTTAATTTACAATGTATTACAAACCCTTTGTACAATTTTTCATTGGGAAGCGTTCATACATGGAATTAAAGCCAGAAAAGTCGGTTCCGGCCCGGCACGATCATCAGAACTGCATAGACACCGCCCTGCAGGAGGCCGAGCGTGTGCTGGAAGACAAGGGAGCACGCATGACAGGAATCCGCCGGCTGGTGCTGCAGTATATCTGGCGTAATCACTGCGCGGTAAAGGCCTATGACATCCTGGGATTTCTGGGTGACCGCAAGGGCAGCGCCAAGCCGCCCACGGTTTACCGTGCTCTTCAGTTTTTGCAGGACCATGGGCTGGTGCACCGTCTGGAAAGTCTGAACGCCTATATCGGCTGTCCATATCCGGCCGAGAATCATAACGGGCAGTTTCTCATCTGCAATGACTGCGGAACTGTCAAGGAGTTCACCACTCCTGAAATTCTCAGGGCGGTTGATATTGCCGCCGACACCCAGGGCTTTGAAGTCAGCCACCAAACCCATGAAGTGCTGGGACGCTGCCAGGACTGCCGAGAGCAAGGAAACGGCCTTGACTGAACTTTTGAACAATATATCCCCGGCCACTTCCGAACCCTTGATCAGGGCCTCCGACCTGCATTTTCGTAAAAATGACAAGGTCATCCTGGAGGGCGTTTCGCTGCATATCTCTCCGGGCGAGGTTGTGACCCTGATTGGCCCCAACGGCGCCGGAAAAACCACCTTGGTGCGGATTCTTCTGGGAATTGCCCCGCCTGACAGCGGCAGTATTCTCCGCAGGAAGAATCTCAGGGTCGGTTATGTCCCTCAGCGCATGAAGTTCGACCGAATATTCCCGATTACCGTGGAGCGATACCTTCGCCTGGGCGCGTCCACCACAGTCTCTGCCCACGAAAGGCTGCTTGAAGAAACGGGTGTAAGGCTGCTTTTCAAAAGCCTGCTGCACGAGCTTTCCGGCGGCGAAATGCAGCGGGTCGTGCTGGCCCGCTCACTGCTGCGCGGTCCTGAACTGCTGGTTCTGGATGAGCCCGTTGAGGGGGTTGACGCTCCGGGCCAGGCTGAGCTTTATGAGCTTATCTACCGCCTGAAAAAGGATCTGGGCCTGGGAATCCTGCTGGTCAGCCACGATTTGCACCTGGTTTTCTCCCAGACCGACAGGGTGGTCTGTCTGGACCGCCGCATCTGCTGCTCAGGACACCCGGATTCCGTGCTGAAGGACCCGGTGTACAGCAATCTTTTCGGACCCAGTTCCGCCAGGAAATACGCCCTTTACACCCACTCCCATGGCGAGACCGGGCATCCCCCCGGCAGTCACTGATTCATTTACCCAACCCTTTTTTATTAAATCCATGGAGCCCTTTATAACCAGAGCCCTGGCAGCCGGCATCGGCGTGGCCATCGTCGCCGGCCCCCTGGGCTGCTTCGTGGTCTGGCGGCGCATGGCCTATTTCGGGGATTCCATGGCCCATACAGCCCTGCTGGGGGTGGCCCTGGGAGCCCTGCTGGGCTGGGGGAACAACCTGGGCGTTATTCTGGTATTCCTGGCGGTCTCCTTCATACTGGCCTATCTCCAGAAAAGACAGGACTTTTCCATGGATACCATGCTGGGGATAATGTCTCACACCGCTTTGTCCCTGGGACTCGTGGCCGTTGGGTTCTCGCCGGAGGTGCGAATTGATCTGATGTCCTACCTGTTCGGAGACATCCTGGCGGTTTCCTGGACCGATCTGGTGTGGATATTTTCCTTTGCCGTGGGGGTGATTCTTCTGCTTTCCTATTTCTGGAACAGCTTTCTGCTGGTCACCATAAACGAGGAGTCATCCTATGCCGAGGGCATTCCGGTTGACCGACTGCGTTTTCTTTTCATCCTCATGATAGCGGCTACCACGCTCACTTCCATGAAAGTGGTGGGGATTCTGCTTATCTCGGCGCTGCTGATAATCCCGGCCTCCACAGCGAGGATTTTTGCACGGACACCGGAGGGCATGGCCATACTTTCGGCGGCTCTGGGCACGGTAGCCATCGCAGGAGGGCTCGCTTTATCCTATTATCTGGATACCCCTTCCGGGCCTTCGGTGGTAATTGTGTCGGCTTTGCTGTTTGTGGGGGCGCAGTTCTGGCGGATGATTTACGGAAGGTAATTCAATACAGCGTGCATATGTTTACATAATATGTCGTTTGGTTTATTCAATGACTTTAAATATTTCGGCAGTTATAAACATATCAAGGAGTTCCGCATCAACATGTTGCGCCTTTGACTCTTCCATGAGAATGCTCAGGGCCCTTTCCGGAGGCAGGGCCTTTTTATAGGGACGGTCCATGGCGGTAAGGGCGTCGTAAATGTCGGAGATGGTCATCATCTTGGACTGAATGGGGATCTGCTCGGACTTTAGCTTGTTTGGATACCCGGTTCCGTCCAGCTTTTCATGGTGTGCGTAGGCAATTTCCGGGACGTTTCTCAAATCGGAAGTCCAGGGAATTGTGGTCAGGAATTTGTAGGTGTGCGTCACATGTGATTCGATTTCCTTGCGGTCCTGTTCGGTAAGCGAGCCCTTCCTCACGGATAGAGAAAGCATTTCCTTTTCACTCAGATATGCGTTTTCCTCGCCCCCCAGCTTGCTGAACTTGTACTCGGCGATGTCCGTAAGGCGCTCAAAGCCCCCTTGGTCCAGCACGGCCGGCTCGTTGCACTTCAAAATAAATTCGTTGATCTCCTCCAGCCTTCGCAATTCTTCCTGCATTTCCTCGTCTGTCTTCACTGCCAGGGCCATTTTACTCTTGTCGTTGGCAGCCAATAGTTCGGCTTTCCTGCGGGCGAATTTCAAGGCAATTGTCGTCCTAATCAGCTCAAACCGGTCCTGCAGGGTGCGCAGTTCATCCGGATAAAGCTTTTTGGCCTTGACCAGGACGTGCTCCCGCACTCCGATCTTACCGAAATCGTGCAGCAGGGAGGCATATCTGATCTCCTGCAACTGCTCCCTGGAGAAGGTGTCCGCCTTAAATACTCCATCCGTTTTTCTGTCCACCTGCTCGGCCAGAGCGACCGTAAGGTCGGCCACGCGCTGCGAGTGACCGCCGGTGGTGGGGTCACGAGATTCGATGGCCTTCACGCTGGCTTTGATGAATCCTTCAAACAGTGTCCGGATAGAATTTACCAGTTCCGTGTTCTGGATGGCGATGGAGGCCTGTGAGGCAATAGACATGGCCATGCGAACATCGTGGTTTGTGAAGGGCCTGATGTCCTTTACGCAGGTTTCCGGGTCATCCAGCAGGATGGTCGGATCGGTCTTTCTGTTTATCAGCTGGATCACGCCGATAGTTTCGCCGCGCCAGTTCACCATGGGCACGGTCAGCATGGACATGGTGCGGTATTTTATGGCCGCATCAAACTCGCGTCCACCCCAGCCGTAGGGCATTTCCTTGGGAATATGGTACACATCCGTGAAGTTCAGGTGCTCCTGCGTAAGGCCGACATAGCCGTAGATTGAGCTTTTCTTGATATCTACCACCAGGGATCGGAAGGGGACACTGCGTGAATCGTTTTGGGATATCTGGAATCTCATCCGCTTGTCGGCGAAATAATCCGACTTGTCTTCTTCCTTGTTGGGGTCCCTTTCCATCAGGTACAGTGAGCCGGCATCAGCCCAGGTCATCTGACGCGATTTTGACACAATCAGATCAAGCAGCCGGTCCAGATCCTTTTCTGTGGACAGGGCCATCCCAATCTCATTCAGGGCCTCCAGGTCGTCGCGCTGTTTTTGATCCGCCTGCCGCAGAAACTCCAGTTCATGGGCAAACTGTATCTCGCTGATTGATTTGCTGGTGTGGAACCGGATCAGCTGCTTTCCTGGAGTTTCCGGTACAATGCTGATTTTCCTGTTGAATGGAAGCTGCCTGTCTTCCATGTCTTTCTCGGTCGTGGCGATCACCATGCAGCCGGCCAGTTCCTTGCCGGAAATGATTTTCTCTATCCGGTCTTTTGTCAGATCATTGGTGTGGCAGTATAGAATTATCCTTTCTTTGAAAACACTGTTGAACAGGCCGCTGTCCAGGGAACTGTAAGTGACAATTTCAACCGAGGCGTTAATTTCATTTTTGATATCTTTCAGGATAACAGCTATTTCATTGGGCGCTACAAGACGGATCTTCTTGCTGTAATGCGGGCTGGTCTTGATGTCTTTCATAATCTTCTTTATATACCCGTACCGTTTTTATAGACAGCCTGCGTTACTGTCCGTTTCCTGTAGTATTCACCTGTTGACCTGTGAGTTCAAAAGGTTCGAACCGTTATTCCGTGGTTTCACTCATTAGGTTATCGGTTGATGTTTTGGTTTTATTAATCCCCGTGTGCCGTTAATTTTTGAGTTTCCCCGATAATCAACGACTCATTTGAACAATATATCCCTTTGACACAAAAGGTCAATTGAATTGATTTTTTCCGGCCACATAAAATTATTAAAGATGTTTGCCGACTTTTTTGTTAACATAATACGCGAAAACACCTTCCTTTTGGTTTGCTTTATGCAGATTCCATGAAGTTTTCCGAGAAATACCAATTTTTCATAGACCGAATTGGCAATATTGCGTTTAAAATATTAACAGAGTTGGAAAAACCTGGCCCTGTTTGACAGAAATTGACAGAAAAATTAAAATTTTCTAAGGCAGGTAAGCTGGGATCAACCATATGGAGAGGGAAAACTAATGACAGAGAAAGTCAGAACATTGCCCATGCTCCCCATGCGGGACATAGTGGTATTCCCCCACATGACTACGCCGTTTTTCATAGGGCGGAAACAGTCAATGGACGCCCTGGAGCAGGCGCTAGCCGGTGAACGCACGGTGTTCGTAATCGCCCAGCGCGACCCCATGGTGGAAAAACCAACGGTTGAAGACCTCTACGAATACGGCACCATTGGTCAGATTCTTCAAATAATGCGCCTTCCCAACGGGACGGTTAAAGCCCTGTTTGAAGCCAAAAGCCGCGGCAGGCTTGTTTCGGCCGACATGGAGGGTGCCAGCTTTTCCGCCACAGTGGAAACGGTGGATGAGCCTACGGAAGTGGACCCGGAGTTCACCGCGCTGTGCAAGACCACCCGCAACGAAGCGGAGGCATATCTGCGTGATATTAAACGCAATGCCGAAAACATCGATCAGCTTAACCTGAATATCGAGGAGCCCCTGCTGCTGGCCGACAGGCTGGCCCCGCTGCTGAACCTCGACCTGGCCAAGAAACAGGAACTCCT
>JAOUPZ010000224.1 GCA_029879595.1 Deltaproteobacteria bacterium
CCATGATGCTTACCTACTACACCGCCGGAGCCATCGTCCTTGGATTGTTTTTCGCCTCCATAAGGATTCTTCCCGAGTATGAACGCGGGGTAGTCTTCCGCCTGGGGCGGGCCATCGGCATCAAGGGGCCGGGACTGTTCTTCCTGATCCCCATGGTGGACAGGATGCAGAAGGTTTCCCTCAGGACAGTGGTCATGGACATCCCTCCCCAGGACATAATCACCAGGGACAACGTAACCATCAAGGTCAACGCAGTGAACTATTTCCGGGTGATCGACCCCATGAAGGCCATTATCGAGGTGGAGGATTTTCTGTATGCCACCGGTCAACTGGCCCAGACCACCCTCAGAGCGACCCTGGGGCAGGTAGAACTGGATAATGTGCTCAGCGACCGGGAAACCATCAACCGCAACCTGAGGGAGGTGCTTGATACCCGCACCGACCCCTGGGGCATCAAGGTTTCACAGGTTGAACTGAAGGATGTGGACCTGCCCAAGGAAATGCAGCATTCCATCGCCCGGCAGGCCCAGGCTGAACGCGACAGGAGAGCCAAGGTAATCATGGCACAGGCCGAGGAAGCAGCCGCCAAACACCTTCTCAACGCTTCTGAGATCATATCCCAGGACCCGGTAGCCGTGCAGATCAGATTCATGCAGACCCTTACGGAGATCACCGGGCCCAATAACACTACGACCATAGTGCCTATCCCTATTGATCTGATAAGTCATCTGATGGATCTTGTCCGCACCCGTGGGGACAGGCAGGCTGAAGCCAGCCCTAAAAAGGGCCCTCGTGAGAAAACCCAATAGCCCTGAGATGAACATCTCTCAAAAGAGGCCCTGCGGTTTGCCGGCAGTCTCATTTATTGCGACAGGCTGATATTTTTTTATTAACACCGTTCCGACTCCCACCGTCATGATAGCGGCCCGATATATTTCCAGGCCGATCAAAGAGCGGCAAGTGCTTGCTAATTCAGCTGTTTTTTTTTAATAAAGGCCATCCTTGCAAAATACCATTCGAAATATTCTTATCCTGGCCACCTGCCAGGCCTTTCATACCAGTGTTACCTCCATGGGGGTGGCCATAGGAGGATTGATAGGTTATGAACTGGCCAGCGACAAATCACTGGCCACCCTGCCGGTTTCCATGGCGGTAGTGGGGGTGGCCATTTCCACCATTCCCTCATCCATGCTGATGAAGCGCATCGGCCGCCGACACGGGTTTATCATCGGCTGCCTGGTGGGACTGCTGGGGGCTCTTGCCTGCGCCTACTCGTTAATGATTTCCAGTTTCTGGGGGCTGGCCCTGGGAACCCTGCTGGTGGGTCTGTTCAGTGGCGCCGCGCAGCTTTACCGGTTTGCCGCCGCCGACACAGCCCATGAATCAATGCGCGGCAAGGCCATCTCCTGGGTGCTGGCCGGTGGAGTGGTGGCTGGCTTCATTGGACCACAGATCGCAAAGTGGACCCGGGACCTGATGAACCCGTATTTCATCGCTTCTTACTATGCCACGGCCTGTTTGATGGTGCTCTCCATCCTGTTTCTGCTTTTTCTGAGAATCCCTCCACCTTCCGAGGATCACTCACAAGGTGAAGAACGCCCCCTTGCCGTGATTATCCGCCAGCCGGACTTCATGGTGGCGGCCCTGAGCGCCATGGTGGGTTATGCCGTGATGGTCCTGATCATGACCGGCACTCCGCTGGCCATGGTGGCCAACAACCTGCATTTCAACGACGCTGCCTTTGTCATCCAGTGGCATGTGGTTGCCATGTACCTGCCCAGCTTTTTCACGGGTAATCTCATCACCCGCTTCGGTGCCCGCACCATTATTCTCATGGGGGTTCTGCTGAACCTGGGCACGATAATAACCGCACTGTCCGGTATCAACCTGTTCAACTTCTGGCTGGCCCTGGTGCTGCTGGGAGTGGGCTGGAACTTCATGTTCATCGGCGGGTCAACCATGCTTACCAGCACCTACAACACCTGTGAGCGGCCCAAGACCCAGGCCCTGAATGATTTTATTGTGTTCGGGTCGGTGGCGCTGGCGTCTCTTTCCTCAGGCCAACTGCTGCATTATCTGGGTTGGAACATGGTGCTGATCTCCGCCCTGCCGCTGGTGCTGCTGGCCGGTATCGCTACGGTCTGGAGGGGTTTTAAAGAGCGACCGCTGGTGACCGAGAAGGCCTGAGGGCCTTCCAGTCAATTGCGGCGCTCATTGAGGGGGCAGCGCAATCCCTGTCCGCCCGGCACTACCCAACTTCAACGCTAAATACTCTCAGTAACGCCACACATGGGGCATGAACAGCACGAACACCGTCATCAGTTCCAGCCGTCCCATCATCATGGTGATTATCAGCACCCATTTGACATAGTCCGAAAGGGGGGCATAGGTTTCTACCGGGCCCACCGCGCCCAGCCCCGGCCCCACATTCCCCAGGGCTGAAGCAGCCGCACCCAGCGAGGTCATCAGGGTATGGCCGTCCAGGGCGATCAACAGTGTGGAAAAGGCCAGCGTGGTCATGAAAAGGAAGAACAACGCGAATATCTTGCTGAGGATATCGGGACTGACGCGCTGGTTGTTGATCTTGGCGTGCATGACTATTTTGGGATGCACCAGCCTGAGCAGTTCCATGTGGATATACTTGAACACCAAAAGCAGCCGCACCCACTTCACACCACCACTGGTGCTCCCCGCGCAGCCCCCGGCAATCATCATGAACAGCAGCAGCAACTGGGCAAAGCCCCCCCAGAGCATGTAATCATCGGTGACGAAACCTGTGGTGGTCATGATGGACACCACCTGGAAAGTGCCATTGGTGAAGGCCGTGCCCGCATCATATCCTTTTGTTATCATGGTTGATATTGACACCATCACGGATGCGATCACCACCGCGTAGACATACCAGCGCCATTCGGTATCACGCAGGTACTGATGGCGGCGGCCCTGCCTGGTCAAAAGCCTGTAATGCAGTGAGAAGTTCATCCCCGCAATGAACATGAAGATGATGATCGTCCAATGGATCATGGGGTTGGAAAAGGCCGCCACCGATTCCGGGCGCGTGCTGAATCCGCCCGTGGAAACGGTGGTGAGGGCGTGGTTCACCGCGTCGAAAAATGACATGCCCAGCATATAGAGCGCTAGCACCTCCAGCACCGTAATCAGCACATACACACTCCACAGGGCCCGGGCCGTGTCGCGGAGTCTTGGGGTGAGTTTTTCACTGTACGGGCCGGGAACCTCTCTTTTATAAAGCTGCATTCCCCCTATGCCCAGCGCCGGCAGGATAACCAGCGCGAGCACAATGATCCCCATTCCTCCAAACCACTGGGTGAGGGAGCGCCAAAGAAACATACCGCTGGAGACCTTCGAATAATCAGTGATTACACTGGCCCCGGTGGTGGTAAATCCAGCCATGGATTCGAAAACCGCATCGGTGAAGCTGACTATCGTACCGGTGAGAATATATGGCAATGCACCTATGAGCGAGGCCACAATCCAGCCCACAGTAACCACGAAGAACCCGTCGCGCTCCCGGATTTCACGCCCCCCCCGGCACAAAACAACGGTGATCCCGCCCAGAACCAGGGCCACGGCCCCCGAGGCCAGCAGCATCCTCCAGTCCTGTTCACCAAGGTACAGGCTGACCAGCACGGGGGCCAACTGGGCAACACCCAGCACGATGCTCAGCCACCCGGCGATATTTCCAATTGTCTGCAGATACATAGGGTTGCTATCCGGTGGAAACCAGGAATGTGTCCAGTCATTGGAAATGGTATATCAGAAACCCGGGGATTGTGAACCGGTCAGCCCGCCCTGGGGTGTGTTTTTCATTTCATACCACCCCGGGGCCTTTATTTTTCCGGCTTGCGGCTTTTCTTTTCCCCCCAGCTTATCAGGGAAAAATCGAGCTCCTGTGTCAGCCTGTCGGCCCGGTTCAACTGTACCGAAAGCCGGTCTCCCAGCTTCACGGGCCGCCTTCCCGATGCAGTCAGGATATCCTTGCGGCGGTCGTAGCGAAGCCTGGGCCCGGGAATCTTCTCCGAGGGCAGCCATCCGTCCACGGGATATTCGTCAAGACTCAGCTGCACCCCACGCTCGCTCAGCCCGGTTACCGTGCCGTTAAATACCTCGCCCACATGTTTTTCCATGAACATCACCTTGTACAGCCGGTTCACACGCTGCTCCGCCTCTGATGCGATCCTTTCCAGTGTGGAAAGGGCCAGCCCGGCGTTTGCCGGCAGGGCCGGCGGTTCAGGGCGCTTGCGGATATGGGACTTCAGGGCCCGGTGCAGCAGCAGATCAGGATAGCGCCGGATGGGCGAAGTGAAGTGGGTGTAGTGCTCGGCGCCAAGGGCGAAGTGACCGCTGTTTTCCTCGCGATAGCGGGCCTGACTCAGGGATTTCAACACGGCCAGTTCTATCTGTTCAAAGCGTGGGTTATCCCGCGCCTGGGCCAGGATGCCCTTCAGCCCCGGCGATGAAAGCAGATCCTCCCGGCTGGCGCTCAGGCCAAAATTCCAGAGTTTGAGCAACAGGTCGTCCACCAGGTCCCCCGGCGGGGGGTCATGTACCCGGTACAGAATGGGCAGCTCCAGCCGGCTGGCTTCCCAGGCCACCGCCTCGTTGGCCTCCAGCATCAACTGTTCGATGAGCCGGGTTGCCTCATTTGGATAGAACACATTAATCCGCTTGGGATATCCTTTCTGATCCAGGTCGAAGCGGTATTCGGGAAAGGTGAAGTCCAGCGATCCCCGCTTGGAGCGCTTGTCGCGAAGCACCTTGGCCAGCCGGCGCATTTCGGCTAGCATGGCCGCCACGGGGCCGGTCAGCGTTCCCCTGGTGCCGGTGTCGAAATACTGCTGCACCTGTCCGTAAGTCAACCGGGCCTGGGAGCGAATTGTGCTCTCGAATATCCTGTGCCCCACCCGTTGCCCTCCGGCCGTGAGTTCCATTTCACAGGTCAGGCATAATCTGGGCACGCGCGGTTTCAGGCTGCACAGGTCGTTGGACAGGGCGTGGGGCAGCATGGGATACACCTGGCCGGGGAAATAAACAGATGTTCCCTTGCGGTAGGCATCGTCATCCACCGCGGTGCCAGGCAGCACATACTCGGCCACATCGGCAATTGAAACCAGCAGTCTCCAGTTCCCGTTCTCCATTGCTTCCAGGCACACCGCGTCATCAAAGTCGCGGGCGTCCTTGCCGTCAATGGTGACAAAGAGTCTGTTCCTCAGATCCACCCGGCCCTGCCCCGAACTGATGTCCGGCGAAGCCGGCAGACGCTCCATCTCGGCATGTGTACCCCGGCTGAACTCAGTGGTCAGCCCTGTATCCGCGATGATGTGCCGCACCACCTGTTCCGGTTCCAGATCGCTTTCCAACACCGCCACC
>JAOUPZ010000016.1 GCA_029879595.1 Deltaproteobacteria bacterium
AGCCTGAAGCTGCCAGGGTTGGAGCTGATGGTTTCATCCACCGCCCGGGCCAGATCGGTGGTGCCCTCTCCGCCCAGTTCCCAGCCCCGGCTCACCACCATGGGCACCTCCCATTCGGCGCACTTGGCCGCCACCAGTTCCACCTCGGCCCCGGTATCGTGACTGAAGTGGTTCAGGGCCACCACCACCGGCAAACCGAACTTGCGGAGGTTCTCTAGATGCTGGCGCAGGTTCACCGAACCCTTCTCCAGGGCCTCCAGGTTTTCCTGCTTCAGGTCCTTCCTGGGAACTCCCCCGTGCATTTTCATGGCCCGCACCGTGGCCACCAGCACCACGGCATCCGGGATGAGTCCGGCAATGCGGCACTTGATGTTAAAGAACTTCTCCGCGCCCAGGTCTGCGCCAAAGCCGGCCTCGGTGATTGTATAATCCCCCAGGCTCATGGCCACCTTGGTGGCCATCACCGAATTGCAGCCATGGGCGATGTTGGCGAACGGCCCCCCATGCACCAGGGCCGGCGTTCCCTCCAGGGTCTGCACCAGATTGGGCGAAAGGGCCTCCTTCAACAGGGCGGTCATGGCTCCCTGGGCCTTGATGTCACGCACCCGGAAGTATTCCCCCTCCTTGGTTTCGGCGATGACCATCTCCCCGATGCGCCTCTTGAGATCGCCCAGCCCCTCGGCAAGGCAGAGCACGGCCATGACTTCCGAGGCCACGGTAATATCGAACTTGGACTGCCGGGGTATGCCGTCGCGGGGCCCGCCGGTGCCCACGATGATGTTGCGCAGGGCGCGGTCGTTCATGTCCATCACCCTGTCCCACAACAGACGGCGCACATCCAGGCCCAGTTCGTTGCCCTGGTGGATGTGATTGTCGATCATGGCGGCCAAAAGATTGTGGGCCGAGGTGATGGCGTGGAAGTCCCCCGTGAAGTGCAGGTTGATGTCCTCCATGGGGATGACCTGGGAATACCCCCCGCCGGCCGCGCCGCCCTTGATCCCGAAGCAGGGCCCCAGGGACGGCTCACGCAGGCAGATCACCGACTTTTTGCCGATCCGCCTCAAGCCATCGCCCAGACCCACAGTGACCGTGGACTTGCCCTCGCCGGCCGGTGTGGGGTTGATCCCCGTTACCAGCACCAGGCGGCTTCCGTTCCTCCCCATGGCCCGCTTGCAGAACTCAAGGCTGAGCTTGGCCTTGTACCTGCCGTAGGGATAGAGGTGCTCCTGGGGGATGCCGGCTTCCTCGGCCACCTTATCAATCGGCCGGGGAGTGGTTTTCTGCGCTATTTCGATATCCTGCAACATTTTTTTTAACCCAGCCTTTTATGTATCAAAAATGTGGATAAAACCCTGGGGCCATGAGCAAAAGGCCACAGGTCCGCCGACGCCCCCCGGGTATTCACCGCGCCGGCCATCCCGGCAGATGGGGGGTTCACTGGCCATGAGACACCAGTATGTTTTCTGCAATTATGATGGGGAATCCGTTTCAACCACGTGCTACCGGAGTCATGTCCACATAACTCAGGTTGTCATGCTCCACCCGGGGTCCCAGCATTACGGGAACATCATGCCTGAAGTTGGGGCCCTGAACCGTGAAGGTGTGAAACTCTCCATTCTCACCGCAGGCGTCCACCTCCGGTGGAAGATCGTCCAGAAAGCTCTCGTCATACACCCGCCCCAGCATATCCACGGGCATGCGTTCCTGGTCCACGCAGACCACCACGCTCCTGAATCCGCAGTTGATGATTTCCCGGGACATTTCGGTGGTGTTTTCACGCCACAAGGGGAACTCGGCCCGCATATTCTTGCCGGAAAGCATCCGCTCGCGGTACAGCCGCACATCCTCCAGCAGAATATCCCCGAAGGCGACTGTTTCCACGCCGCGCTCCAGCAGAAAATCCATGGCGTTGTTCATGGCCCGGGCGTAAACCTCGTCCTCGGCATGCTGGGGCAGGGTCACCTCCAGCAGCTTCAGGCCCAGCGACTCGGCCTGGGCCCGCAGCAGCATGCGCCGCACCCCGTGAATGCTGACGCGGTCATAGTGCCGGTTGATGGTGGTCAGCAGGCCCTCCACCTGAAACATGTGATTGTTCTGCAACCGCCACAGGGCCAGGGCGCTGTCCTTGCCCCCGCTCCAGGCCATCACGACTTTTCTCTTCATATCCCGCTCAAGGCTCCTCCCTTGTCAAACCCGGCTCGGCCGCGCCGCTGCCGGACTGGTCACCGGTGTTGTTATCGGCAGGAAACGCCAAGTGTTTCTTGGAAAAGTAATTGTAAAAAAACACCAAGCAGGTCGCCGTTATCTTGGGCAGCAACACCAGTTCATCATCCAAAAGACGTATAAGGAATATTATCCCGGTCGCCAGTAAAATTCCAACCAGGGAAAGTGAAAAACTTATCACGAATGACGCCTTTACGCTGCGCCGGCTTCCCGGAAAGACGAACATGCGCTGCAGGGTGAAGTTCACCACCAGCCCCATGGACTGTGATATCAGGTTGGCCGTCTCCGGGGCAATCAGCCGCGAGATGAGCACATACGCCAGATAGTCCACCGCCGTGGCCACCACAGAGGAGGCGGCGAACCGGGAGATGGAAAAACGGCTGAGCGGCCCTGTTATGAGCTGATAAATTTTTCCCGTGGTCATAGGTAAACGTCCATCCGGCCTGTTTAGGGGCCGCCATATATATCCCTGGCGCCCCGGCGGTGCCTCCCTGCGTGTTCAGGGTCGTTCCGCAATGCGGTACACTACCCAGGGAATTCTGTTTCCCGACCGGTCGGTGGATTCCCGGGAATGGGCGGCCCTGACAAGCATCCCTTGGGCGGCCAGCCTTTCCAGGCCCGCCAGCGGCTGCCGGTTTCCCTCCCAGTCAGCCTGGCTCAGGGCCAGCACGATCAGCCGGGCACCCCGGTCGTAGTATTCACTTAGCTCCTGCCGGGATGATATTTCATCCGGGAGCTTCCAGCCCTCCGCGCCTGTATAAAAGAGCACCTGATGAAAGCCCCTCATCTGGTGAAACAGCACCCTTTCGCCCGGCAGGGCCGCTTTTTTCACCGCCAGCCCAGCGTCATATATATATCCGGCCCGGCGGTGTTTGCCAGCGGAAAGAAGTCCTGCATACAACAAAGACAGCCCGGCCAGCCCCAGCAGCACAAGGCGCCCCCGTCTCATCCCCAGGCGCAGGAAGTTTCCCTCCCAGAGCGCCGCGAATCCCAGGCCTCCCAGAATGGCCAGCGCGGGCAGAAAGGGCAGCTGGTAATAATCATGGACGTAGTTGCCCTTGTTTACTATGACCAGATACACCAGCAGCCCCAGCAGCCATCCCGCCAGCCAGTCCGGCACCCGGGCCCGGTTTGGAGCGGACGGCCCCTGCCTGCCCGCCTGTGCGCCCCAGGCCCGCCAGGCTCCGTAGACAGCCAGTGCCCCAAATACCGGAGTCAGGGTGAAATCGGCCAGTATGGTCAATATCCGTTGATAGAACCTGGGTTCGAGCAACAGCCCCGGGTCGCCGACAAGCCCCCCGGAGGATACGATGCTCAGCATTCCGGGAATCCGGGCCGGCAGAATCGCCAGCCCCCAATACAGCCAGGCCGCCACCGGCAGCACGCAGACCGCCGCGATGAGCAGGTGCCACGGGTCGGCCACGGAGCGCCAGCCCCGCCTTCTGACTATCAGCCATAAGAACGGTACGCCCATGAACAGCGCGTATGCCTTGAACAACGCGGCCAGGGAAATGGCGGCCCCGGCGGCCAGCCCCAGCCCCCGGCGGCCCGTTTCCAGCCACAGCGAAAAATAATACAGCCCGGCAATGGTGCAGCTCACCATTCCCACATCGGTGATCACACTGCGGTGGAAAAACAGGTTCATGGGGGAAAAGAGGTACACCATCATGGCGGTGAAAACACCGGCGGGAGATAGTGATTTTTCCACCAGCCGGTACAGATAAACCGCGCCCGCACCGGAAATGACGATGTTGATCAGCCGCCCCACCCACTCCGCCTCGCCTCCGATCAGGAAGTACCCCAGGGCGATCAGGGTATGGATGACAGGGGCCTCGCCGAAAACAATATTGCTGTCCGGCTCCAGGGATGTGAACAGGTGAACCCTGGGAATCAGTATCTCGGCGAAATTATTGTCATACAGGTAGCGGGCCTGGGCCAGGGTAGTGATCTGGTTCCAGCTGTGCCAGTCGGTGGCGGGGCCGGTCAGGTGATACAGCTTGGCCAGGGTGCTCGCGGCCAGAGCCGCCAGAAACCAGCCCGGCAGACCGTACACGCGTGGCCCTCCTCCCTCCCTCCGGGTTCCGGCCTCAGTCATTTCCCGCGCCTTTTATCGCTGCCGGACTGTTCCCGGATGGAGTAGTCCGGCAGATCCCATTTGCGGATATGGATCACCAGCTCGGCGATCAGCCCGAACAGCAGCACCTGGATGCCGATGCCCATCAGGAAGAAGGTGATGAACAGCAGCGGACGCGGGCCGATGGGCTCCCCGGTGATGAGCTTGGCCCCGTACAGGTAGAACAGGGTCAGGGTTCCCAAAAGGGTGGAGACGATTCCGATTCCGCCGAACAGGTGCATGGGCCGGGCCAGGTAGCCGGTGAGAAAAAACACCGTGAACATATCGAAAAAGCCCCGCATGATGCGCTCGATGCCAAACTTGGATCGCCCGTAGGCCCGGGCGTGGTGCTGCACGGGTATCTCCACCACGGAGAACCCCCGCGAACCCGCCAGCACGGGCAGAAAGCGGTGCATCTCGCCGTACACCCGCAGCTCGGCCACCACCTCCCGCCGATAGGCCTTGAAGCCGCAGTTGAAGTCGTGCAGGTTGATGCCGCTCATCCGGCGGATCATGTAGTTGAACACCTTGGAGGGCAGGGTTTTGGTGATGGGATCGTGGCGCTTTTTCTTCCAGCCGGAGACCATGTCCGCCCCCTGGGCGAGCCGTTCCAGAAAGGCGGGAATCTCCGCGGGGTCGTCCTGCAGGTCGGCGTCCATGGTGAACACCACCTCGCCGGTGACTTCGCGGAAGCCCGCATCCAGCGCGGCTGACTTGCCGAAGTTGCGCCGGAAGGCGATATAGCGCACCTGCGTGTGCTTTTTGGCCAGTTCCCTGATCACCCCCAGCGAGCCATCGGTGGAGCCGTCATCCACAAACAGTATCTCCACCCGGTGCTTCCGGGAGTGCTCCAGGATGCCCGCGGTGAGCTGGCGCAGGGATTCCTCTTCGTTGTAAACGGGAATTACAAATGAAAGATGCATGGCTTGTCATCAAAAAGCCGGATCACGCGGCCGTCCTTTTTCCTGTTTTATGGGGGCTGTTCAAGCCGTTTTGTCGCCAGTGGCGTCCAGGCCGGCGGAATAACTTAACCGCCCGCCCGGCAGCCATCCCCATCACTGCCCGAGCGCGGACCGCACCAGGGATTCCAGTTCGCCCCGCCCGTTCATCTCCGTCACAATATCACATCCACCGATAAAATTCCCGGCGATGTACACCTGGGGGATGGTGGGCCAGTTGGAAAACTCCTTGATGGCCTGGCGCAATTCGGGGTCCTCGAGCACATTGCGGGTGGCAAAGGGCACTCCCATCTGCTGGAACAAAGCCACCGTGCTGGCCGAAAAGCCGCACTGTGGAAAATCCGCCGTGCCCTTCATGTATATCAGTATCGTGTTGGCCGCAATATCATCGGCAATGCGTTTCTTCACATCCGGGTCGCCCGAGGGCGCAGGAGCATCGCCTGAGCCTTCGCCAACCACCTTGAATATCTTCTTGAAGTCTGCCATGGGTCTGAATATCCTGTTCTGCCTTATGCCGGACGCTGCCGCAGGCCGCCGGCTTTTCACCAGCGCCGGGTTACGCGTCCGGACGGTTAATAAACTGTTTTCCGGTCCTTCTTCTTCATTCTAAAGAATTTTTCAAGGTTCGCCACACCAGGCCGCCCTGAATGAACGAAAAAAACCGGCACCCGCAGTTGCTGAGGGTCTTCCAATATTAAACGCCTGTGCGGCGGGATGTCCCCCGATAATTCCGCACCGCTTCCGGGCTGGCCGGGGTCAGACCCCTCCCCGGCCCTGCCGGCGGCTTTTGTTTGACCCCCTCCTTTCAATCGGGATAACATGCTGACAGGGAAACACCTTGAATTGCCTTGATCTTTGCGCGGTTGTTGCGGCGGGAGAGCCCCGGTCCGGAAAGAGCCGCCGGTTTGCCCGGGAATGAGTTCGAACGCGGATAGCAGACAGGCACAGATCACGAAAGCCCGGGTGCGAGTTTACTGAAATATAATTACTTCTGATATCAGCCATATGGGAATCCCGCAAAGGAAAGCTACCGCCCGCCCAGGCTCCGCCGGGGCGCTGGCCGCCATTGCGCTGGTGGTGATGCTGCTGCAACACCAGGCCGGGATGACCCTGTTCCAAAGCGGCCTTTACCCGGCCCTATCGGGCGCGGGCTCTTCTGCCGAAGGCTTCACCCCCATATTTTGCGATCCGCTGGGATCAAAAGCCCTGACGGGAATGGGGTTGCGTCCCCTGGAAAGCGACAATCCGGAGGGTGACGGAAGCTCCCCCGGGACTCCGGGAAGTTTCCCGCACTGTCCGTTCTGCCTGCAACCACAATGGGGAACCCCGCTGGGGCCCGCCCTGCACCTGGTTGCCGGGCCCACGCCCCTGACCCACGCGAAGGCGGTCATTCCGTTGCCTCCGCCCTCCGAAAGGCTGGCCTTTCACCTGTTCGCCCGTCCTCCCCCGCCGGCCGCCTGATCTTTTGTAAGCGCATCCCACAACAGTTGGGTTTTCACACAACCGGTCCGGCCTGTAAAGCCCTGGAGAATCAAGGTCTTTTCAGCCGGCCCACGGATAATTGAAGGTTTATTTTGATCAGACGATTTATTTTGCCAGCCCTTTTGTTGCCGGTGTTGATTTTTTTTCTCCGGCAGACGGCCCTGGCCAGCGAGGAGGAACTGCCCCTGATGACCAAGATCGGCGGGGAGTTCACGCTCAACGGCCCGAACGGGAAAAAGCTGAGCCTGTCCGATTTCAAGGGCAAGGTGGTTCTGCTTACCTTCGGGTATACCCACTGTCCCGATATCTGCCCCACGATCCTGGTTTCACTGAAGTCGCTGCTGGCTGAACTGGGCCCGGACACCGAAAACTTCCGGGTGTTGTTCACCACGGTGGACCCGGAACGCGACACGCCGGAGTTGCTTTCCCGCTATGTGTCACATTTCGGCAAGGAGATTATCGGGCTGCACGGTACGATGGCCGAGATAAAAAAGGTCGCCAAGATGTATAAATCTGCCTTCATGAAGCGTCTTACGGAAGATCCGGAAGTTTATTTTGTCGCTCATACAGACTTTATTTATCTGATCGACGATCAGGGACGCACCCGGGCGGTCTATCATCATGATGAGAACGTCAATGTTCTCGCCCGTGATGTGCGCCAGCTCCTCAGGGGCGGCACCAAAAAATAGCCGCCGCGCCTGAACAGGGCGGGAGACAGCCCAGGAAAACAAACATTAAACCAAGCAAAACAAGAGGACATACCATGAACAACATCAATCAGTTTGAAAAATCACTTTCCAAGGCCATCCTTATGATCGTGGCCCTGCTGGGGCTGCTGCTCACCGCAGTGACAACCGGAAACACCTTCGCCTCAGAGGATACCCACATGGGTGAAATCCACGTCATGGACGCCTGGGTCAGGGCAGTGCCCGGCAACGCTCCCGCCACCGCGGCCTTCATGACCATCGGCAACATGGGCAAGATGGACGACGCCCTGGTGAAGGCCGAAACCTCGCTGGGCAAAAGAGTGGAACTGCACCTTTCCCAGATGAAGAACGGAATGATGGAGATGAACCAGGTGGCCGAAATCGCTCTGCCCAAGGGCGGTCATGCAGAACTGAAGCCCGGCGGGTACCACGTCATGATCATGGGACTCACCGGCCCCACCAAACCGGGCACCGAGGTGGAGATAAAGCTGACCTTCCGCCACGCCCCTCCGGTGACCATCAAGGCCGTGATCAAGGAAGGTAAGCCCATGGAAGGCAAAATGGGCGGCGGCATGCAGCACAACCATTGATCCGGAAGGCATGTTTTCAGGCGGGCCAGGGGGCACACAGCCTCCCTGCCCGCCGCACTCCACTACCCTGCTGTTACCACACCCAACATCACTCCTGAAGGCGAACTGCGCGGGACAGCCCGGAGCAATACGCCCGGGCCGCCTCCAGCGAAAGGAACTGCCCCGGCGGGCGGGAGGATTCCGCCATGGTTGATCCCCGCGGGCTATTGTGCGGAAAGGACCCCCTGCCACCAAATTACTTGACAGTATTCAGGGGGGTCTACTATCTTAGGGCTTCCTGATTTGCAAGATTGCAACGCCCCGGCGAGGGAGATTCCGGAGCAAGGCGGCGATCAACAAGACGGTCCGGCTGAGGCCGAAAACACACTTCACCAAGTAAAAGGAAACTATCCATGAGCGAAACCACACCGGGGTCCTCGGTCAGCAGGCCGTTTCTGGAAACCCGGCGCGAAGATAACTGGTGGGTTGGCCCGATGGCGACTGCCATGGGGCTGCTGGCTTTCACCGTATACACCACCTGGGCCGCCCTGCAGGGCGAACACTACTCCTGGGGGCCATACCTGTCCCCATTCTATTCGCCCCTTATCAAGCCCGAGGGCTGGCCGCTTTCCCCGGCAATCCTGATCCTGTGGGCTCCCGGCGGATTCCGTCTGACCTGCTATTATTACCGCAAGTCCTACTACCGGGCCTTCATGGCCATGCCGCCCGCCTGCGCGGTTGCGGCCGCCCCCCACAAATACCGCGGGGAAAGGGCGCTGTTCATCTTTCAGAACCTGCACCGGTTTTTCTTCTACCTGGCGATGCTCTTCGTGGTCATCCTGACCTATGACGCCATCATCGCCTTCAACTTCGACGGGTCCTTCGGCATTGGCGTGGGCTCGATAGTGCTTACCCTGAACGCCGTCTTTATCGCGGCGTTCACTTTCGGCTGCAACTCCTTCCGGCATCTGGTGGGCGGCAATGTGGACTGCTACTCTTGCGCCTCCATGGGAAAACAGCGCCATCTGTTATGGCGCGTTGTGACGTTCTTCAATAAAAAGCACATGGAATGGGCCTGGATTAGCCTGTTCTGGGTGGGCTTCTCTGATGCCTACGTTCGCCTGGTATCCATGGGCATCATCACAGATATGAGGATTCTCTAAGGTGAGTCACGAAATACACGAACACGACGTACTGGTAATCGGCGCCGGCGGGGCGGGACTGCGTGCGGCCATCGAGGCCTCGGCCCTGGGAGTTTCCGTGGGTCTGGTCAGCAAATCCCTGCTGGGCAAGGCCCATACCGTGATGGCCGAGGGCGGCATGGCCGCTTCTCTGGGCAACACCGACGACCGGGACGACTGGAAAATGCATTTCCGCGATACCATCCGCGGCGGAAAGATGATGGGCAACTGGAAGATGGTGGAGATATTCGCCAAGGAAGCCCCGGACCGGGTTAACGAGCTGGAGGAATGGGGGGCCCTGTTCGACCGCACCGAGGACGGGCGCATCGCCCAGCGGAACTTCGGCGGACACCGCTATCCCCGGCTGGCCCATGTGGGCGACCGCACAGGGCTGGAGATGATCCGCACCCTGCAGAACCACGGCATCCACCAGGGCGTGGATATCTACATGGAATGCACCATCGTGGAACTGCTCATGGACGGAGACCGCATCGCCGGAGCCTTTGGATACTGGCGCGAAAGCGGCAAGTTCGTGATCTTCAAGGCCAAGGCGGTCATTCTGGCCACCGGCGGGGTGGGCAAATGCTATCGCTTTACCTCCAATTCCTGGGAATGTACCGGTGACGGGCAGGCCCTGGCCTACCGGGCGGGCGCCTCGCTGGTGGGCATGGAATTCGTGCAGTTTCACCCCACCGGGATGATCTGGCCCCCGTCGGTGCGGGGAGTCCTGGTTACCGAAGGGGTGCGCGGTGACGGAGGAATCCTGAAGAACAACCTGGGCGAACGCTTCATGTTCAACTACATCCCCGAGATGTTCGCCGCGGAAACGGCGGACACCGTCGAGGAGGCCTCCCGCTGGCTGGAAAAAGACCCCAACGCCCGCAGGCCACCCGAGCTGCTCACCCGCGACGTGGTGGCCCGCTCCATCCGTGCGGAAAGACTGGCCGGCAGGGGCAGTCCCCATGGCGGGGCCTTCCTGGACATCGCCTCGCAACGCTCGCCTGAATACATCAAGCGCAAGCTGCCCTCCATGTACCACCAGTTCAAGCACCTGGGCAATCTGGACATAACCAAGGAGCCCATGGAAGTGGGGCCCACCTGCCATTACATCATGGGCGGGGTGCTGGTTGATCCGGAAACCGCCGGCAGCGATGTCCCGGGACTGTACTCGGCCGGAGAGGCCGCCGGGGGCCTGCATGGAGCCAACCGCCTGGGCGGAAACTCCCTCACCGACCTCATCGTCTTCGGACGCCGGGCCGGTCAGTATGCCGCCGAGTATGCCAAGAGCCTGAAAAGCAGCATTAAGATCAGCGACGCCCAGCTCAAGCAGGTGGAAAAAGTGGCAATTGCCCCCTTCGAGGACTCCGGTAAGGAGAACCCCTACCAGGTATTCCAGGATCTGCAGTCCTGCATGGAGCTGAACTCCGGCATAGTCAGGGTCAAATCCGAGCTGGAGACCTGCCTTGTGGAACTGGAAAAGCTGAAGGAGCGCGCCGCAAAGGTGAAGGTGGAGGGCAACCGGCACTTCAATTCCGGCTGGCACTACGCTCTGGACCTGCGCAACCTGCTGACGGTCTCGGAAGCCATCAGCCTTTCCGCCCTGCACAGGGAGGAAAGTCGCGGAGGACATACCCGCGAGGACTTCCCGGACTCAACGGAGAAATTCGAAAAAGTCATTACCATTGTGAAGGAAAAAGGCGGCAAGATGACCTGGAAGCACGAGCCCAAGAGCGAAATGCCGGAGGAGTTGAAAGAACTGCTGGCCTGAACCAATTAAAGCTATTGAGGAGGAACGACCTTGAAAGAGGTGACCTTCCGCGTTTTTCGCGGTGACAAGGAAAAAGGCGAACTCAAGGAGTACAAGGTGCCCTTGAGCGAGGGCATGGTGGTGCTGGACGCCATTCACGAGATCCAGGCCACGGAAGCCAACGATCTGGCGGTGCGCTGGAACTGCAAGGCCGGCAAGTGCGGCTCCTGCGGAGCGGAGATAAACGGCAAGCCGCGCCTGATGTGCATGACCCGCATGGATGTGCTGCCCATGGACAAGCCGGTGACGGTGGAGCCCATGAAGCGCTTTCCGCTGGTCAAGGATCTGGTGACCGATGTCAGCTGGAACTTCGAGGTAAACAAGCGCATCCGGCCGCTGAAGCCCCAGCCCCGTCAGGCCGACGGCACGCACCGCATGATGCAGATGGATGTGGAGCGGATCCAGGAGTTTCACAAGTGCATCGAATGCTTCCTGTGCCAGAACGTGTGCCATGTCATGCGTGACCACAAGATCACCGACTTCATCGGGCCGCGCTTTCTCATTCGCTGCGCCACGCTGGTGATGCACCCCCTGGACACGGAAAACCGTCTGCGGGAACTCAAGGACGACTTCCGGATCGGCTACTGCAACATCACCAAATGCTGCACCGAGGTCTGCCCGGAGGAAATCGGCATCACCGACAACGCCATCATCCCCCTGAAGGAACGGGTGGCCGGAGCGTTCTACGACCCCCTGGCCTGGCTGTGGAGGCTGCTTACCGGCAAAAAGGCAGACCAAAGAACCTGACGTCCGGGGTATGACCCCAGACCTGAGGCCGGCTGTTCGGCTTCGGCCCTTATCAGACCAGGCCGGCCTCACCATCTACAATCACGGCTCCTCTGAGTTCGGATTTATCCGGCTCTTCGAATAAATTCTCGCAGAAATCGAACATCCCCCGGCTGACCTCCAGGAAGAATGTCCCGCCCCGCAAACGGTTGCGCATGTCCACCCTTTTCCAGCGCTCCCCGGCCTGAACAGGCAGATAATGCAGCCTGGAGGCAATACCCATGTCGTCCAGGGCCTGCATCACCCGTTCGCGCTGGGCTTTCTCAAAAAAACCGAAATCCAGCACAATTTCCACATCCATTCCGGCCATTTCCGAGCAGACCGATAATATTCGCTCCTCGCACCTTTTCACCCGTTCCAGGGCCCATTCGTATTCCAAGGGCTCCGGGCAGTCCATCCAGAACAGGTTCTTCATCCAGTCGTCCAGGGTAAACCGGACGGCCTGTTGCCGTTCAGCCAGTTTCAGGGCATAGGTGGTTTTTCCCGCCCCGGTAGATCCGCATATCAAGTGGGCCAGAGCCATATTCTCTCCTTTGTTTGCCGGGGTATATGCCTCCCGGTTGTTCTCCCGGCAGGAAAAGGCCGCTATCATCCCGGTTGAAGCGCGGCCCGGGCTTCTTCCGCCTCTTCCAGAAGCTTCAGATAGCCCTGATAACGCTCCAAGGATAACTCTCCCTGCTCCAGGGCCTGCCGGACGGAACATCGGGGCTCCTCCCTGTGCACACAGTCCCGGAATCCGCAACGGCCCAAAAACGGCTGGAAATCCGGGTACAGGTCCGCCAGTTCCCCCGGAGCCAGCCCATGCAGACCGAACTCCCGGATGCCGGGAGAATCAATGGCGAACCCGCCGCACTGGAGCCTGATGAGCCGCGCCGTGGTCGTGGTGTGTCTCCCCCGTCCCAGACGGTCATCCACCTCCCCCACCGTCATGTCGTGGCCGCCCAAGGCGTTGAGCAGGCTGGTCTTGCCCACCCCCGAATGCCCCACCAGCACGCTGACCCGTTCTGTGATTTCCCGCGAAAGCTCCTCCAGCCCCTGGCCGCCGATGCTGCTCACCCCCAGCACCTTCAGCCCCAGCGGGGCAAATATGGCGCGGGCCCTCTCCACTCCCGCCGGGTCCAGGTCCATCTTGTTCACACAGAGCAGCGCCCCCACGCCGGCCTGCCTTGCCGCCATCCAGAACCGGTCGATCAGCCCCTCCCTGAAGGGCGGACTGGCCACCGAGGACACGATCACCACCTGGTCCACATTGGCCGCCAGCACCTGGGGCGGATTCACCCGCCCGGAGCGTTTGCGGTCCGACTGACCGCGCAGCAGTTCACTCTGGCGCTCCAGCAGCCGGACCACCCGTCCCGAGCCGTCGTCATGGGGTTCGAACAAAACGTTGTCCCCCACCACCGGCTTGCCCCGGCCCTTCATCCGGCCCCTCAGGGCGCACACATAGTCCCCATCATCCGAATAAACCAGACAACGGTCGGCAAATACGGCTGAAATCATCCCCCTGGCCTGAACTGATTCCGCCATGCCGCTCTCCCTGACAGGTTGAAGTAATTGTACTTGTTATCGTTGCAGGGGGTCCGCCGGGTAAAACCCGTGGTAAAGGCTTTCCCCGAAGCTGCCCCCGGTTATGGGCAGCAGCGGATTGAAGGCCACCAGGAACCTGGCCAGCCCCGATTCCCGGTCGGGCTTTCTCAACCGGTTGTTGACATCCTCCAGCCGTTCCAGGAACAGGCTACGGTGGGGCCCTTCCAGTTTCAGCCCCCCTTCCAGCAGGTCTGCGGCCCGCTTCCAGTCCTTCTGGTTCATGGCCAGCCTGCTGGCCGCCTCCAGCAGGGCCGGCTGGCGGGGGAACAGACTCAGCCCCTCCTTCCACACCCGTTCCGCCACCCGGGATGATCCCGCCATCATGTGCAGATAGCCGCCCAGCCAGTGCAGCCTCCCTTCGGCGCGGGGCTCCTGCATGAATGGGGCAATCACCTCCACGCCCTCCCCCGGCCGGCCCTTGACCCCCAGGGCCATCCCACCCAGATAGGCCATCCGCCAGGCAACCCTGGGGTCGTCCGTCTGCCGGGCGGTCAGCCTGATCACCTCCCCCTGCTCGTTTTGGAGCCAGGCCAGCAGGGCCCTGGCGAATTGCAGCCGCGCATCGGAATAACCGCTGGGCAATGTATCCAGCACCGACTTGGCCTCCTTCACCTCCCCCCGCATCATGGACAGCACCCCCTGCATCAACAGGGCTTCCCGGCTTTTGGGAAAATGGAGAAAGTACTCCGAGAGTTCCCGGCGGGCCTCCTCGTGACGGCGGTTTATCAACAGATGCCAGGTATTGAGCATGGATACATCCTGGGCCCTGGGCGCCCTCCCCACCGCCGACTTGAGTTCCTTTTCCCCCTGGGCGATCAGCCCCTGCTGGAAGAAAGCCGCCGCCTTGAGAAGTGAAACGCGGAAATCGCCCGGAGTCAGTTCCGCCAGTTTTTCCAGAGTGACCATGGCTTCCGCGGCGCGTCCCGCCGAAAGGCTCCTGCGGGCGGAACGCAGATGGGCCGGGGCGAAGCCCGGCTTTTCCTTTAGCAGGTTTGCCAGCAGTTCCCGGGCCTTGTCCTGGCGCGCTGTGCGGAAAAGTATATCCTCCAGCCAGAGATGGCGGTGCGGGTTGAGCCCTCCGCGCTCCTGCAGGAGAAACAGTGAATCCTCGGCTTCCTTGATGCGGCCCTGCCGGCGGTTGATATCGGCGCTCCGGGCCAGCCACTCACTGTTGTCCGGCTCCTCCTCCAGCGCCTGTGAAATCAGCATCCCGGCCGTGGTCAGCCGTCCCTGGGCGATCAACACGTCCACCTTGAACAGGTGCAATCTCAGCAGTTCCGGCGAAATGGAAATGGCCAGGTCGATGGCCAGGTCTGCTTCATCGGTGCGGCCCAGGTACAGCAGCAGCCGGGCCTTCTCCTCCCAGGCCAGAAAGTGGTCCGGCTCCCGGCGAAGCACCGTGTCCAGCGTTTCCAGGGCCCGTTCATCCTCGCCCAGCATTTCCAGGGCCCGGGCCAGAGGCGGGTAGGCATGCCTGAAATCAGGGTCCAGGGCCAGTGAAAGCTCCAGGGCCTTCCGGGCGGGCTGGGGCTGGTCCAGCGCCAGATACGATGCCCCCAACACATACAGGCTCTCCGCCTCGAAGGGGGCCAGTTCCTCGGCACGCCGGGCTGACTGAAGCGCCTCGGAAGGCTTTTCCAGCCGCAGCCGCACCAGGGCCAGCCTCTGCAGGGGCTTGCTTTCACCGGGATTATCCTGTGCTTCCCGGGCCAGTTGGGCCTCCAGTTTCTCCAGACGGTGCTGGGACGCGGACTGTATCATCTCAATGCGCGGCATGCCGGCCGAACATCCTCCGGCCAACAGCAGCCAGACCGCCGGCAAGAGGACCAGGAGAACCGCCCCGGCCCGGCCCCCCGCTTGGTTCAGCCCCAGTTTTTTATTCATGTTCCTTTCCTGAAGGGGCAGCCCGGCCATTCTCGGCACGGCGGGGAGCGGTGACCAAAACACTGGCAGTCACAGGGGCCGAAGCCGGCCCCTCCGCACCCAGGCTGTTGACAAATCTCAATACAAATTCCATCTCCACCTGTGCCGTCTCGATCTGTTTGCCGCTGCCCGCCTGTTCCCTCCCGCCAGAAAGGTTGCCCTGGGGGCTGACGCTCAGCACCGGAGGCAGAAGCCACTGGGTATCCTCAATGGGGTCCCTGTTCAGGGGAAACTCCGGCCATGGATCTCCGGGCTTCCTTCCATATATATTACCCCGGAAGAACACCAGTTGCTCCACAGGGCGCCCCTGGCCTTCGGCCACCATGGCTATCCTTTCCTGCACCTGCTTCCAGTACAGCCTTCTTCCGCCGCCCGCCTGCGGCTTGTCCGCCACTGGCAGCGGCTCGGACAACAGGGTGGGCACGGGAATGTCAATCGCCGGTTCCAGAACCACCAGCGTGCCGGGGGGAGACTCGCCCTCAGGATACACATTGGCCAGCCAGATCCTCAGGGTATGGCCCGGCGGCAGTTTTGGCAGGGGCAGAACAAGCCAGAACTTCCCGGCATCCCGGCGCAGGGGCCTGGCGCCACGGGCGTCGACCCACCGGGTCTGCTCCAGACCCGCCGGACAGTTCAGGCAGTCCAGGGGGCGGCTCTCCAGCCTGATCCTGACGCCTTCCAGCTTCTCCGCCTGTTCCCTGGGTGGCACGGGCCAGGAAATAAGCACCGAGTCCGTCCGCTGGCGGGCCTGCAGATCTCCTGTGGGAGGAAGCTTTTCCTCCAGGGGCTCAGGGGGGGTTTTGAACCCGCATCCGCCACCCCATATCAGTACGACCGCCAGCGCCAGCGCCAGCCATACCCGTTCCGCCAAAGCCGGACCCGGCCGCCCCCGCTGATCTTTTCCACTTCCGGACATGAATCCGCCGTTTGCATTCGTCGATTAACCCGGAGAGATTGCGCCGGATGTCTTTATGCCATTCATAGCAGATGCGCGGGGTTTGGAAAACCTTGGCGCAACATGCCATAATGTGCCCATGAAAATCAGGGTTTGCCAAAATCCCCCGGCCGCATCCGCAGATGGCCTTATCCGTCTCCGGGCGGGGGGCGGAATGCGTAGCCGGGTTGCCGGCATCGCACTACGGAGCCGACCTGCGGCGGGGCCGTTGCATCTCTCCCCCATACCTGCCGCGTGGCATATTTTTCTGCGGCATATTTTCCTGCGGCCTATATTCCGACCGCATTATTCCCTGCCTCGTTTTTCCTTGGCGTTGTTTATTGTGCCATGGTTTATTCGGCCATGGTTAACCCGGCCACTATTTACCCGGCCACCGTTATTCATGCCACTGACAATCCTGCCACTGACAATCCTGCCACTGTTAATCCTGCCGTGGTTGATCATGCTGGGGCCGCTGCCCGCCGGAGCCGCTGAAAAAAACCGAGCCGCCCCAACAAACCAAGGCCCGGCC
>JAOUPZ010000017.1 GCA_029879595.1 Deltaproteobacteria bacterium
CTCAGCCAGGACGAACGCGAGCTGGGGGTGGTCCTGGTGGATATCGGGGGTGGAACCACCGACATCGCGGTATTTTCCGCAGGCAGCATTGTGCACACCTCGGTGCTGGCCGTGGGCGGCAACCATTTGACCAACGATATCGCCATCGGGCTCAGCACCCCCCTGGCCGAGGCGGAAATGCTCAAGCATCAGTACGGCGTGGCCATGTCCAGCCTGGTGGAGCCCGGGGAAATGATCAAGGTGCCCTCGGTGGGCGGGCGGCGCTCGCGCACCCTGGAAAAACGGGTGCTGGCCGAGGTGATTGAGCCGCGGTTCAGGGAAATATTCGAAATGGTCAACAAGGAAATCGACAAATCGGGATACCGCCACCTCATCGCTTCCGGGGCCGTCATCACAGGCGGCTCAAGCCTCATGCCCGGAGCCGAGGATCTGGCCTCGGAAATCCTCCAGTTTCCGGTGCAGCTGGGCCTGCCCAACAATGTCACCGGACTGGACGAAATGGTTTGCTCACCCATGCACGCCACCGGCGTGGGCCTGCTCCGCTATGCACTGGGCAGCGGGGAGAACAGGATCGTGCCTCTGTTTTCCGGTGAGCAGACCGTGCTGCACAAAATGTCCCGCCGCATGCGGGAGTGGGTCAACGAGTTTTTCTGATCACCAAAGATGCCTGCCGCCGGTGGAGGCCCGACAGGAGGGCCGGCTTTCACGGGTGGCGCCGCGTCAGTTATAGCAAGTCTTTTGAATTTATAAACATGCCGGGGATTTAGCCCGGCGGACGCCTGGTCGGGAGGCGGCCGAGAAAAATCCTACGGAAAGACCTGAAGGACACCGACGTCCTAAAAGGAGTATTGGCCATGAACATGGCGATTGAGGATATCAAGGAACCAGGTAACAGCATGCCCGTCCTGAAGGTCATTGGGGTGGGCGGAGGCGGCGGAAACGCCGTGAACAGAATGGTAACGGCAGGGATACGCTCCGTGGAGTTCATTGCCGCCAACACCGACCTGCAGGATCTTAAATCAAACCTGGCCTCGCATAAAATACAGCTGGGATCTAAGGTTTCCCGGGGGCTGGGCGCAGGCGCCAAACCGGAAATGGGCCGCGAGGCCGCCCTGGAGGACATAGAGGCCATCCGCGAACATCTGAGAGGGTCGGACATGGTGTTCATCACCGCCGGTCTGGGCGGTGGAACGGGCACCGGCGCCGCGCCGGTTATTGCCGAGGTGGCCCGCGAAATCGGGTGTCTCACCGTGGGCGTGGTCACCAAGCCCTTCAAGTTCGAAGGGCGGGTTAGGCAGCGCAACGGCGAAGATGGTATTCTCCAGATGCGTAAACACGTCGATACGCTGATCGTCATTCCCAACGACAACCTGCTGATGCTGGCCAACAAGAACACCACCATGATGGAAGCGTTTTCCATGGCCGATGATGTGCTGCGGGTGGCCATCCAGGGCATATCGGACCTGATCAACAAGGAGGGTGAGATCAACCTGGACTTTGCCGATGTGCAGACCGTGATGGCCAATATGGGACAGGCCATCATGGGCACGGGCCTGGGAACCGGTGAGCGCAGAGCCATCGAGGCCGCCGAAAAAGCCATCCAGAGCCCCCTGCTTGATGACTGCCGCATCGACGGCGCCAAGGGGATTCTGATCAATGTCACCGGGCCGGTAACCATGACCATGCACGAGGTGCATGAGGCGGCCACCTTTATTGAGGATCATGCCGATGATGACGCCAATATCATCTTCGGCGCGATGATCGATGAATCAATGCCTGAAGACAGCCTGGAGGTGACGGTGATTGCCACCGGGTTCAGCGGAGCCCCCACACCCCGGGAGCGTGACGCCATGGAGCGAGCAGGAAAGAGCAGGCTGCGGCCCAGCTATTCCATCTTCGGCGCCGACAAGAGCTCCGATGATATGGATGAGGACGAGGACCTGGAAAATGAGGACCGGAACGCCGATCAGCTAATCGCGGAAGCGGCCATGCCCGCCGGACCGGCTCCCTTTCACGTTCATCCCACCCCGGAGCTGACCTCCGTATCTTCCGATGATGACCTGGGGCCCCGGGAAGCCATGGAAGCCGTGATTCCCATGAAGGAAGAGGATATTCTGGAGCTGGAAAACCCGGTGATGGAAACCGTGGAAACCAGCCCCCGGATTCCGTTGAGCTACCGTCCGGAGGAAAAGCCCGGCGGGCAGCGCGGCGGGGGGCAGAATACCGACTTGGACATACCGGCCTTCATCAGAAGAAGGACCAAGCAATTCTCTGAAGATTGATCCGGTCACGGATGCCGGGCCGGGCGGTTGTGGCGCTCCGCCCGGTCAGCTTCGCAGAAGGGGCTTTCCCATCGTCAAGGTTTCGTGATAGTCTTCTCGTCAGGCCGCAAGAAAAAACAGCCGGGTAATTATCCCCGGCCGGACAGTACCGGATGACCTGAAAGCGGATCTCCTGAAACCGGAGATCCTGCAAAACAGTCGCCGGGCGACAGGCGGCCAAAGACAAGGAAGGGCTTTGAAAAGCACCGTTCCAAAAAACATTTACGCACAAGAGTCTTTTTGCACAGACATGGCAAAGACTTGGCAAAAACTTGGCACAGCCTCGGAACAGACTTAGAGGTGAAAGCACCGGCTGAAATTGCCGGAAGCTGACAAGAGCAGGGCAGTACATTGTAATACACGGGATATGCCTGTAAAGACCTGTTTGGAAAAGGGTCTTGCCGACATTGACCGGCAGTGGGGATGGCGCGGAAAGGAAAAACCGCCCGTTCATTTTTGTTGAAATACAAGCGGTCGGAGGAAAGTTCAACCCAAAGACGACCCCTTGGCAATGAAAAACAGGTAACCGGCATGGGTGCGAAAGCCCCGTGTCAAACGCAGTTAGGCCAGCGTATGGCCGACTTAACTACTGGCAGAGTCCAGGCAGGTGAAAGTACAAGGCAAAGGAGGAAAGGAACAGGTAATCATTACAGGTTGAACGGCGTGGATAAACAACACGACTAGCAACAAGGGATGCCTTCCAGCATAGCTATGACCCAATAACGGGAGCAGCCCGGAAACTTAACGACCGCCAAGCCGTCAACCAGGATGGGAACACCCATCCGGCAGGAAACAAACACCATCGCCTCCGGGGAGTAACCGGGGCTACCGTCGAATGGTTTTGAAATACTGTTTTCGAGCCCGGCCCGGGGAGTAAGTCACCGGCCGGAAAAATCGAAGAACGCTGCCGGGCAGTCACGCCAGCAGCCGGATTCTGAAAAAACGATCGTCATGGTCCCGCCCGGGAGCCGCAGCATGCTCCGCTGGAGTTTGGGAAGGGATGAAGACAAGGGATTGACCATCCGGGTAACGGGAGGGGCAATCTGGCGGTCTGGGGAACAGTAATTTGAAGCAGAATGGTTTAAAATACCTTGGTTTGATTAAGACGGATGATCCGGAGTTATGACCCGGACGGGAAAGACCTGACCCGAAGCGGTTCTACCAGGAATCCCATGGGTCCGTTGCCGGCTGAGACGCCGGAGGTTGATCCCGAGTGAGCACTGGAAATCGGCAGAGCGGTGACTGACGCTCCCCGGCCCGGCCCGGCCGGGCAGACCTGGTTCATATGTCCGGAATTCCAGAGCACCTGCCGGAAGGACAATCGAAAAGTATCGCCTGAAAACGGTCGAACGCCGTTTGCGGCGCTATCCCGGGATGGCCGGATCGCATGGGGCCGTCTCCAGGGCAGATGTTCCTGTCAAAAATTGATTCCCGAGGATTTTTCCTTCCCTGCTTTCCCTTCTGCTTCGCGCCGAAGCGCCGGACCTGCCGCTAAACTGGCAGAGTCAATCACATGAAATGGAAAAACACAGCCTTGACCCGGCTGTTCAGGCGGCTGTTCCTGCTGGGGGCCGCCGCTGGTATCTGGGCCACGTTTCTTGCCGAAACCGCTGCCCGGCTGATGCTCCGGCTGGAGGCGGGTGCCAATCTGGCCCCCGTGACCTGCGTGGTTTCCGGGATGGCACTTGGTGCCTCCATAGCCCCCCTGGGTGAAATGCTCAACCGATATCCGGCACGCTCCATCAAGGCCGCGCTGACGGGTCTGATTCTGGGTGGTCTGGCTGCGCTGCTGGGCTCGCTTGTATACTCCTCCGTGTACCAGGCGCAAACAACACCGGACATAACCTCGCACCTTATCCTGGGAGGGGTGCACCTGGCATTGGTGGCCATGGCCATCGGATTTTCCGCAGGATTCGCCGCCGGAGGGCCTTCGCAGGCCGTGGCCAAGATGGCCGCCGGGCTTTTCATGGGAGTTGTGATCGGGTTGCCTCTTCTGGGCCTGCAGTGGATTCTTCCCCAGGGCCCCTGGGTGGTGACTGCCGGGATGGGCCTTTGGGGTGGGGCGCTTGCCGTCTCACTGTTCTGGTGGGAGAGACGTTCCGCCAGGCGCTGGCTAAGGCTGTTGAGTTACCCGGGGGAGGATACGATCTTTCCACTGGCAAAACCGGTTGTGACTCTGGGAAAGGAAGAACAAAACGACATCCCGCTGACAGGATTCAAGGAAATCTACCCCTTCCACTGTCAGTTCAAACTGGTTGACGGGCAATACGAGGTTGCCGATGAGGACCAGGGCGGCCTGGTGATGGTCAACTACCGTCAGGCACAGGCACAGGCCCTCAAACCGGGCGACCTGGTCAAGATTGGCACCGCTTTGTTGCAGTATGGAGAGGTGCAGAGATGAACGGCATAAACATGGGCATTATCGGAAAACTAAGGCCGGCCCGGCACGGGGCCCGCCTCGTGGGGGCGCTGCTGTTGCTGGCATGTATCTTCTGGGCGGGTTCCGGCCTGGCCGGGTGGAGGCAAGACGCAGGGCCGGCCGGCCCGGCAGCCGCTACCGGTTCCCTGGAAAAAAAGCTTCCGGCAGAGGCAAGTCTGTCGGCCATGGTGCTGCACCCCCTGAATCCTGCCGGCTCCGCCCTGGGCGGTGACGCGGGTATGGACGCGCCGCTTTTTGATACGGGATGGGCCCTGAGAGGACTGGCCGCTCTTCTGGGGCTGGCGGCGTTTTTGTTCACTGTGAGCCGCCCCCGGCAGGTGAACCGGATAAATTCTCCCGGATTTGAGATCATCACCCCCACAGAATCCCGCCGGTTCATCCCCCTGGAGGAGAAATTCCAGGCCATGGATTTCATAGCCCGCATGGAAAAAATGGAATCCCTGCGCCTTTCCGCCAATCTCAACAAGGTGTCGCTGTCCATCCGACGCTATGGCTACCTGCTGGAGGACAAGAACTACCGCAACGCCCTGCTGGTTAATCGCCGCCGGGTGAGGCGCACCCTGCTGAGGGACGGGGATGTGCTGGATATGGGGGATCTCACCCTGCTGTACCGGGATAAAAGGCAGGTCCCCATTGTCAGACACTCGTCCGTCACCCCGCCGGAAGGCAAGGTGCAGCTTAAGTTCGAACGTCTCCGGGGACCGGTGCGCAAGGGGCTGCCCATGCTGGTTTCCGAGCAGTTTCCCAACCGAATTTTTTATATCACCAAAAACAAGGTGTATATCGGCCGTTCGGAAAGCTGTGATCTGGTGATTAAGGCCCAGGACGTGCAATACAATCATGCCAAAATCGAGAAGATCGGGGGGCGCTACAAACTGCATGATCTCACCCTGCATGGGGATACTTTCGTCAATAACCGCAGGATGGAGCAGCGCCTGCTGAGGGAGGGCGACGAGGTGGCCTTCGAGAACCACAAGTTCACCTTTCAGATAGTCAACAAGATAACTCGTGACATGCCCAACCGGGCCAGGCAGCCCGGCCAGGAAACCCGGCAGGCAATGGGTGATGATTCCTCCGGCTACGATGGCGATGAATCGGAATTGGAACTGGTCGAGGCCGATGAATAGGTCGCGGTCCGGAGCGTTTCCAGGCGGGTGCCGCAGGCGCGCCCGCCTTTTTCGGAACACAACAGGCTGATACCCGCATGAACGAAAAAGCCGGGAACAAAAACAAGACTCAGCAAACCAGGACGGCCGCCGAGTTGCAGGGGAAAAGCTCCGCCAGGAAAGCCATTCTCATCGAGGCTCTTAGCTATATCGGCAAATTCCGGGGCAAGGTGGTGCTGGTGAAGTATGGCGGGGCGGCCCAGATCAGGGATGATCTGAAAAAAGGATTCGCACAGGACATGGTGCTGCTTCACTCCCTGGGCATGCTTCCGGTGATTGTTCACGGCGGCGGGCCAGAGGTGAACCGCGCCATAAAAGCAATGGGCGGAGAGCCGGTATTCATAGACGGTCAGCGGGTAACCACTTCGGAGAGCCTGGCCATTGCCGAGATGGTCCTTTCCGGCTCGGTAAACAAGGACCTGGTGGCCCTGCTAAATTCCAACGGGGCCAAGGCGGTGGGCATCAGCGGCAAGGATGGAAATCTCATCCGGGCCAAAAAGCTGGTCCGGCGGGACGGACTGGACCTGGGACATGTGGGAGAGGTGGACCATGTGGAACCGGAGGTGGTGCGTCTGCTCCTGGACAACGGACATATCCCGGTGATTTCACCCATAGCCATGGACGAGGGCGGCAACACTCTCAATGTCAATGCTGACAGCGTGGCGGCCCGCATAGCATCGGCAATGAAGGCCGAGAAGATCATTTTCATGACCGATGTGGACGGGGTCATGGACGAAGGCAGGAGAATCTCCAATATCAACGCCGATGGCGCCCTGAAACTGATCAATGATGGCGTTATCACCGGCGGAATGGTCCCCAAGGTCGATGCCATGATCCACTGCCTGCGCAGCGGGGTTGGTTCGGCCCAGATCATTAACGGGAGCGAGGAGCATTCCATCATCGCCGAACTGTTCACTGACGAGGGGATCGGAACCAAGATCGTGCCCTGAGAAGGCTGGTTGTTCGGGGGCGGGCAGTGCTATAATTACAATATAAACGAAGCCGCAATGGCGGCTGGAATTGAGGTTGGGCTTGGGAGACACGATGGGGTGTCGGAAAAAAGCCCAGGAAAGGGAAGGGCGTAATGTGTATGAAAAATGTCAATTATATGCGCTTATGAAACAGTGGGTTAGGAAAATAAGTATATGCAAAAATATCTTATTATTACATTGTGATAGAAAAATGTTTTAATTTAGATATTGAATTTGATATCATGCGTGTGGAGATGTTAAACAAACGCCTGGAAACGGGGAGGAATATGAAAATGAGTGAGTGGAACAAGGTACTGAACAGTTGTTTCATCGGAATGCTGATCGTCATTCTGGTGGCGGCAACAACGGCCTGCTCGCCTCAGGACGAGGGATCGGCCGGACAAAACCCTGGCATTGTCGACCCAGGTGATACCGGTGGAGAGGAAGAACCAACCCAGGACGAAGGCACCATCGACCTGTCCACCATTGAGAGCACCGAGCAGCTCCAGAACGCGCTGGACAGTCTGACACCGGGCAGCGAGGTGGTTATCGTTTCCGACGGGACCCCGCTGAACATTGAAACCACTCTGCAACTGGCCGTGGAAGGCGTGACCATCAAGTCCGCAGATGAAAACCCCATCGTCCTGGAAGGCTCCATTGACCCGGCAACGGGCCTGCCCTCCAACGATGAGGTGCTGGTTATCACCGGCGACAACATCACCCTGGAAGGCTTCAATGTTTCCAACGGGATGAAGGACCTGATCTCCTACGATTCCAGCCTGCTGGATGATCCTACCAAGCGTCTCTCGGGAGTTACCCTGCGCAACATGATCGTGCATGATACCGAGGCCGATGACTGCATCCAGCTGACCCAGTGCGATGATTGCACCGTGGAAAACGTGGAGGTTTACAACTGCGGCGCCGACGGTATCAGCTTTACCGGCGGACTCAACCCCACCATCAACGGGGCGCTGGTAGGTTGCGATGCCGATAATCCCCGCGAGGGCTGCGAGTTCGGCTCAAACAGCCACGAGGGCTTCGTGCTGGTCAAGACCACCAACGGCGTGATCACCATCAAAGATGTGGTGATAAACAGCAGCCAAGGTCTCGGCGGAGGTGATATCGGGGGCGCGGGAATCCAGGTCCGGAACAACAACGGCGATGTGATCATCAATAACGTGAGCATAACCGGGAATATTCTGAACGGATCAGGCAGTAATCAGGATGGCGTTATCAAGCGGGCTGCCGTGGAGATAGACGGTCAGGGCACTTACGACGAGATACTCGGCTACACAGCCGCTGGTGACCCCGTGGTGAGGCAGCACAACTCCGTGAGCATTTCCAACGTCACCATCGACGGCAACGTCGGACATGGCCTGTACCTGGAAAAGGCAGACGGTGACAGCGCCAATATCACCCTGGACAACGTGGTGATCACCAACAATGCCGAGACCGAGTTCCTCGATGCGCTCAGGCAGGAGCGGTGCACCATGTCCAACTCCAGCGGATACGCCAATGGCGCGGCGCCTGTGGCGCTTGATGTGACCGCCTACTGCATAGATGGCGGTGGAAACAGCTTCACGGCCACGGCTCCTTAGGGAGCGCACGTGCAGGGGGTGCCTGGAGGGGCCGCCCGGCATGAGAACGACCGATCGAAAAAACCCCGGCTTACCGGGGTTTTTTTTTGCCCCTGCCACTTATTGCATCTTTCCCCTTCTGGCAAGGGCCTTTCCGCTTCATGTAAACAGCTTTTTATGCCCACCCCGCGCCGCCAACGTGTTAGAGTTAATACTGATCCGATGACCTTGGTTCAGCGGCCAGCTCAGGTCCTCGGGTAGAAGCTGCCTGGTCATTCCCCTCCTGTCGGGTGGGAGGTGAAAAGGGCCTTGGACCCCGGGGATAGCGGAAGCCAGAACACACTCACCATTCACAGGAGCAGCGGGACCAATGTCCCAGTTGAACAGTCAGCAGCAACGGATAGTTTCCCACCTGGAAGGAGCCGCGCTGGTCATTGCCGGCGCAGGAAGCGGCAAGACCAGAGTGATTACACACCGTGCCGCCAACCTGATAAAGCAGGGGGTGCCTCCCGGGGCAATCCTCATGGTGACCTTTACCAACAAGGCCGCCGAGGAGATGAAACGGCGCATTCAGGACATGGCCGGAGGGGAAGCCAACACCAGGGGATTGATGGCGGGCACGTTCCACTCCATGGCCAACCGTTTTCTACGTCGCTATGGCAACCTGATCGGCTACGACAACAATTTTACCATCCTTGATGATACGGACTCCCGGGACCTGTTCAAGGCCGTGATCGCCGATATGGTGCCGGAAAGGCAGCAGTCAAACGGCCGCAAGTTTCCCACCGCGGCGGTTGTGCAAGGCGTGGTTTCCATGGGGTTCAACCGCGGCCTGGAACTGGGCGAACTGCTGGAGCGCGATTATCCCTGGCTGATCGAATGGATGCCGGAACTGGAGGCGGTGGCCGCGGCCTACCGGGCTCGCAAGAAGACCAGCAACTCCATGGACTTCGATGACCTGCTCGATAACTGGTGCCACCTGCTGGCGACCTGCAAGAACCTGGAAATGGCGGAAAAGCTGCGCTTTGTGATGGTCGACGAGTACCAGGATACCAACCTGATCCAGGCGGAAATCCTGGCGTTGCTGGCCGCCAAACACGGCAACATCATGGCCGTAGGTGATGACGCCCAGTCCATCTATGGCTGGAGGGGCGCCAACTTCCGCAACATCCTGGACTTTCCGGAACGCTTCGGCGGGCAGGTGTTCCGCCTGGAGCAAAACTACCGCAGCAGTCCGGAGATTCTCAATCTGGCCAACCACAGCATCAACCACAACACCGAGCAGTTCGAGAAAAGACTGGAGGCCATCCGCCCGGCGGCCGGGCTGCCGGGGATGGCCTGTCTGCGGGATGAGTACGAAGAGGCGGACTATGTCCTGGAAAAAATCATGGAGTTCCGGGACAGGGATATCCCGCTTAGCCAGATGGGGGTTCTCTATCGCAACCACGCCCAGTCCGCCGTGTTGCAGATGCGGCTCAGCGAACGGGGCATCCCCTTCCAGGTGCGTTCCGGGATAAAGTTCTTTGAGCAGGCCCATATAAAGGACGTGGTGTCCTTTCTCAAGGTGCTCTTCAATCCGCTGGACGAAATAGCCTGGCTGCGTATACTCAAGATGCTCCCCGGAGTCGGGAATGTCACCGCCCGGAAAATCTACGGGATATTTTCGCGGCAGCGGGGGGTCAGGCTGGCACCGGATAATGACGAACTGAATAAGGCCGTGCCCGCCAAGGCCCGGGAACAGTGGAAGGAGTTCAGCCTGACCATGAAGGCCCTGCTGGCAGACGGCGTGGGCCCTGCAGAAATGATTAGCATGGTGGCCCGGGGTTTCTATCACACCCACCTCTACAGCGCCTTTGACAATGCACCCGAGAGGGCCAACGAACTGGAGTACCTTTCCGAGTTCGCCTCGCGCTATGGCTCGGTGGAGCGGTTCCTCTCGCAACTGGCCCTGGTGGGGGCGGCCGTGATCCGCGAGTATGAGGAGGAGCAGGAGGATGACCCGGAATTCCTGATCCTCACATCCATTCACCAGGCCAAGGGACTGGAGTGGGATGCTGTGTTCCTGATCGGTCTGGCCGACGGCAGGCTCCCCCACGCCCGCAATCTGGAGCCTCTGCCCCGGCTGGAGGAGGAACGCAGGCTCTTCTATGTTGCGGTCACCCGCTGCAAGCGATTTCTTGAACTGACGGTTCCCCTGGTTTCGTATACCCAGGGCAGGGCGGAAATTTGTAGGCCATCGCGTTTTGTGGAAGAATTGCCCACGGGGGCCCTCGAGGTCCGTCAGGGAAGCCGGGAAGCAGAATCCCTGACGCCGCTGCTGGGTCAGGGTCCGGGATTAAGCGTTGAGTGGTGAAAACCTGGAGGGAGCATGATACATAAAAGTCCGTACGGGGATCTGGATATACCCCAGCAAACACTTACCCGGTTTGTTTTCCAAAATGCGGAAAAGTGGGGGAACAAACCCGCCATGATAGATGGCGGGGGCGGGCGTTCTTACACCTATGCCGAAATGGTTTCCTCCATTGAGAAAACCGCGGCCGGGCTGAGCGCCAGGGGATTTTCCCGGGGTGATGTAATGGCTGTGTACTCAACCAACCGGCCCGATTACGCGGTGTTGCTCCATGCCGTGGCCAGCCTGGGGGGAGCCCTGACCACTATCAGTTCCCAGTACACTGCCGATGAACTGGCCAACCAGATCACGGACTCCCGGGCCTGCTTCCTGACGACCCAGGGGGACCTCATGGAGACGGCCCAAAAAGCCGTGGGCCTGTGCAAGATCAAGGAGGTGTTCACCTTCGATGGAGCCCCTGAATCGGTGGATTTTGCCGAACTGCTCAACTCGGAGGGTTCTTTGCCTCAGATTGAGGTCCATCCGGCGCAGGATATTGTAGTGTTGCCATATTCCAGCGGAACAACGGGCCTGCCCAAGGGGGTGATGTTAACTCACCGGAACCTGGTGGCCAACATGCTGCAGATCAGATCGGTCCCCGAGGAATACTCCGTGACGGAAAACAGCACGGTGGTGGGAGTGCTCCCCTTTTTCCATATATACGGCATGGTGGTCATCATGAACCATGCCTTGTCCCTGGGGGCCACGGTGGTCACCCTGCCCCGGTTCGAGATGGGCAACTTCCTGGAAACCGTGGAGCAGCACCGGGTGACAACCGCCTATCTGGTACCTCCCATACTGCTGGGGCTTTCCAAGCATCCAATGGTGGAGCAGAAAGACCTGTCCAGCCTGGAAATAATCGTATCCGGCGCCGCCCCCCTGGGGGAATCGCTGGCCAGGGCAGTGGAAAAAAGGCTGGGCTGCCGGGTGGTGCAGGGATACGGTCTCACAGAAACCAGCCCGGTCACACACCTGGGGATTTCCGGCGAGGGAAAGGCCCCGCGGGCTTCCATCGGGTTTCTGGTGGCGGGGACGGAAGCCCAGCTTATCAGTCCTTCGGACGGCGGCCCGGTGGGGCCGGATTGCGAGGGTGAGCTTATCATCAAGGGGCCCCAGGTGATGAAGGGCTATCTCAACCGACCGGATTCAACCAGCGAGGTCATTGACAAGGAGGGCTGGCTGCATACCGGAGACCTGGCCGTGGTGGATGACCAGGGGTATTTCTACATCCTGGACAGACTGAAGGAACTGATAAAGTACAAGGGATATCAGGTGGCTCCCGCCGAACTGGAGGGCATCCTGGTCGATCATCCGGATGTGGCCGATGTGGCGGTGATCCCCAGCCCGGATCAGGAATGCGGAGAGGTGCCCAAGGCTTTTGTTGTGCTGAAGAACCCCGAGTCCACGGTCAGTGAGGACGACCTGATGAAATTCGTGGAGGAAAAGGTGGCCTCGTATAAGAAAATCAGGAGGCTGGAGTTCATCGATTCAATTCCCAAGTCTCCCTCGGGGAAGATTCTCCGCCGTCTGCTTGTCAGACGTGAACGGATTACACAGATGACGGATCGATAGAATATGCACCGGATTGACCAGGGACATCCTGCCCGGTGCGAGGGCAATATAACTCAACCTGGGGTATCATCCCCGGCAGACACGGGGAAGCGTAATCCCTCCGGAATGCTTTTCAAAACATTCCGCAGGAAGGCCAGTAAAAAGATATGAGCGAGACCACCACTCCAGACAGCCAGGAGGCGCAGCCATCACAGGTTCCCGCTTCGGATAAGGCGCCCTCATCAGATGAGTTGCAGCATCCCCTGCTGAGGATTCTGCACAGGGAGTTCAAGGTCTCCCGGGAGCGTCTGGCTCACCTGGATCAGGAACAAAGCCCGGGAACAATCGGGCTGAAGGCCTTGCAGCAAAACCTTGTTGTCAGTCGGCAGGTCCCGCCGGAAATATTCCAGCAGGCGGTGGCCCGGCTGTATGATTTGGAATATCTGCCGACCCTGGACGATGCGGAGATACGCCCCGAGTTCACCAAGATCATTCCCATCCGCTATGCCAAGAAGTTCTCGTTCTTTCCCCTGAAGCTTACCGATGAAGCCCTGGTGGTCGCCGTGGAGGATCCCGAGATGCTCCATCCCATCCGGGACGCCCTGGGTGAGTTTGGCAAGCCCCTGTCCACGGTTGTCACCACCCACCAGTCCATCATCAGCCTCATCAACCGGGCCTATGAGCGCAATCAGGCGGAAACGGACGAGGTTATTGAAGGCTTCGATGAATCCATGGGCGATGCGCTGGGATTCGGAATTGAAAAGCCCGAGGACCTGATCGACGCCCGGGACGAGGAGCCGATAAAACGCCTGCTCAACAACATGCTCTATCAGGCGGCCCGGCTGAACGCCTCGGACGTGCATATAGACTCCACCACGGATGAGGTGGTGGTGAGGATGCGTGTTGACGGCGTGCTCCATACCATTTCCAACCTGCCCAAGGCGGTTCAGCGGCCCCTGGTGAACAGGATCAAGATCATGTCCCGGCTGGATATTTCCCAGCACGGGCTCCCCCAGGACGGCCGCACACTGATCCTGATCGCCGGGCGGCAGATAGACATCCGTGTTTCCACCCTGCCCACCGTCCATGGCGAAAAGTCCGTCATGCGTCTGCTTTATCAGGACCAGGACCTGTTCAATCTGAGAAAGCTCGGCATGCCGGAGGATATCTACAAGAGCCTGCGGAATCTTCTGCGCCAGTCCGGAGGCATCATCCTGGTCAGCGGCCCCACGGGAAGCGGCAAGACAACCACCCTTTACGCCGCCCTGGGGGAAATCGACCGCCACAGCCGCAACATCATGACCATTGAGGACCCGGTAGAATACAAGCTGTCCGGCTATGTGCAGACCGAGGTAAACACCAAGCTGGGGCTGACCTTCGCCAGCGCCTTGCGCTCGGTGCTGAGGCAGGACCCGGACGTGATAATGGTGGGTGAGATGCGTGACCGGGAAACGGCCCTGATTGCCATCCAGGCCGCCCTGACCGGGCACCTGGTGTTCAGCACGGTTCACACCAACAGCGCGGCCGCCACGGTGACCAGGTTGGTGGATATGGGGGTTGAGCCATACCTGGTTTCCTCGACTGTCATGGGTGTGCTGGCCCAAAGGCTGGTGCGGAAGATCTGCTCCAAGTGCCGCGCCGAGGTGCCCTCCGATCCGGAGATCCTGCTGGAACTGGGGCTCTCCAAGGCCGAGAGCAAAAAAGGACTGCCGTTATTCCAGGGCAAGGGCTGCGCTAACTGTAACGGCACCGGATACAAGGGCCGTATCGGCATCTATGAACTGCTGCTGGTCAGCGATCCGGTTAAAAAAGCCCTGCTACACAGCAGCGAGGCCAACGTGATCCGCGAGGCCGCCGTGAAGGAGGGCATGATGACCATGCGGCGCCGGGGCCTGGAACTGGTCTCGGAAGGTGTGACCACCGCCGAGGAGGTCATGCAGGCCACCCGCGAGGATTGACGGGGCTGGCCCATGACACAATCTTACTCTCCACTGATAACCCCGGCTGAACTGGCCGCAAGACTTGACGATCCCGACCTGGTGGTCTTCGACTGCCGCCATTCCCTGGGGGACCCGGAGGCCGGCGTGCGCGCCTTTGCCCAGGGGCATATACCGGGTGCGCTCTTTGCCCACCTGGACCGTGACCTCAGCTCGCCTGTGGGGCCGGGCACGGGCCGGCATCCCCTGCCGGACTGGGAGACCTTCACCGGCTGGCTGGGAAGTCGGGGGGTGGAGCCTTCCACCGCTGTGGTGGCCTACGATGAAATGGACAACCACTTTGCATCCCGGCTGTGGTGGCTGCTGCGGGCCCTGGGCCATGAGCGGGTTTCCGTGCTGGATGGCGGCTACTTTCGCTGGCGTGCCGAGGGCCGCCCCAAGTCGGCCGAGGCAGCCCCGCCCCGCCCGGCGGTTTACCGGGGCAGCCTGCGCAAGGAGTGGCTGGTTGAACTGGATGAGGTGCAATCGCGGCTGGAGGAGCCGGGGTTCAGGCTGATAGACGCCCGGGTCGAGCCGCGCTTTGAGGGCCGCGAGGAACCCCTGGACCCGGTGGCCGGGCATATTCCCGGAGCAGTCAACCTGCCCTTCACGGGCAACCTGAACGACGACGACGAGTTTCTCCCGCCGGACGAACTGCGAGCGCGCATCATGGAGGCTCTGGGGGGCACTCCCCCCGGGGAGGCCGTCCACTATTGCGGCTCAGGGGTGACGGCCTGCCATAATCTGCTGGCCCAGGAAATCGCAGGGCTGCCCCCCGGCAGGCTGTATGCCGGTTCCTGGAGCCAGTGGTGCTCCGATCCCGCCCGGCCCATGAACCGCGGAGCCGGCAGTCGGGGCTGAACCGGTGCGGGCCTTGCCGGTGAAAAGGACGGGTGTCAATCATGCCGATCGCCATTGGAGACATTCACGGCTGTCTGCTCTCGCTGGAGAGGCTGGTGTCCCGGCTGCCCCGGAATGAGGAGCTGATCTTCCTGGGTGATTATGTGGACCGCGGGTCCTGCTCGGCACAGGTGTTGGACTATCTGCTGGAACTGGAGCGCAACCGTTCCTGCCGCTTCCTGAAGGGCAACCACGAACAGATGATGATGGATGCCATCCACCACGAGGAGCGAATCCAGACCTGGCTGACAAACGGGGGGCGGGAAACCCTCCTCAGTTTCTGGCAGGAACCGGCGGATTGGATGCGCCTGCCGCGCCGGGAGCCGCCCCTGGCCCGGTTCGTGTCCTTCCATGAGCGCCTGCTGCTTTACCATGAGGACGAGTACGCCATCTATGTCCATGCCGGGTTGGACCCGTCCATCGCCGACATCAGGGATCAGAAGACCCACACCCTGCTGTGGGAGCGGGAGCGGTTCATTCGCAACCCGGAGCGCTGGCAGGGCAAGTCGGTGGTGTTTGGTCACACCCCCACCAGGAGAATGGGAATCCCCGCTGACGGGATATTCAAAAAGGGAAAACTGGTGGGCGTGGATACCGGCTGTGTCTATGGCGGCAGGCTCACCGGCTATGATACGGCAACCGGCAGGGTCTACCAGGTGCCGTTTGAACAGGACGAGATGCACTGGAAGCGCTGGTGAGGCCCGCCATAAAGCAGGAAAATAGAACGCGCTCCAAAACAGCAGCCGGGTTCTACGGCTTGCGCAACAGTTTTTCGCGGGGTACCCTTAAGTGTTACCATGCCGCCTGGGGCGGCGTTCCCAAGAAGCAAGGGCCTATAGCTCAGCTGGTTAGAGCGTCCGGCTCATAACCGGATGGTCCCTGGTTCAAATCCAGGTGGGCCCACCAAATACCGGCCGGGATGGCAGGATCAACCCGGCATTCTATAGTGTTTACAATGATTGATATTGCAATGATTGAAGAACACCCTAATTTGTCGGAACGCCTGCCGGGAGAAGACTTGGGCCAGCACCGGGACCGTCCGGCAGGCCCAACAGCCCTGGGGTTCGCCTCCTGCCAAGGAAGGGACCGCCAGGGCACCGCAGCAGAGACAACCAAGGTGCATCCGCCACGGATGCACCTTTTTTTTTGGGCTAATTGCCCTATGGGGCCAACAGGAATACTCACCGAGGTCGGAAGGAAATGAACGATAAAATAAACAAACTGATGATTCTGGGGGAAAGGGACATCCGGGCGTTTGACGTAGCCCAGAGCCTGCGCCGCATACCGGGAAGGATTGAGGAAGCCCGCCGCCAGCTGGAATTCGAGGAGCAGCAACTGGCCGAGGTAAAAGATCCCTGGGAACTGCTGGAAAGGGAAATTCAGGAGCGGGAAGCC
>JAOUPZ010000018.1 GCA_029879595.1 Deltaproteobacteria bacterium
AATGCTGTCCTCGCGTGGGGGGGGTGGCAATACTGTCCGCAATATAACCGCCTCTGCGGATTCCGGGATCAATCCCCAGGAGCCTTTTGATGTGACTCCATACGCGCTGGCTTTGACAGACCGCATGATATCTGAATCCGACAGCTTCAACCTGCCCCGCAAGGTAAAGATCGGTTTTTCCAATACCCTGGAGGACACCGCCTTTGCCTCCATCCAGGATCTGGGATTTGTGGCCCGGGTGGTGGACGGAGAGCCCGGCTTCCGGGTATTCGTGGCTGGGGGCATGGGGGCCAAACCGCTTTCCGGGCATATCCTGCACGACTTTATCCCCGCCGGACAGGTATACCAGGTAACAAAGGCCTTCAAGAATATGTTCGACCTGAACGGGAACCGGCGCAACAAGCACAAGGCCCGCATCAGGTTCCTGTGGGAAAAGCTGGGCCCGGAGACCTTCCATTCGCTTTACAGCCAGGAACTGGAGCGGGTTATTGCCGCCGGACATCCTCCGCTGGAACTGCCGTCCCAGGATGACCAACTGCTGGAAAACACTTCCCGTTCCCTGGGCGACATAAATCCGGATGTGCCGGGAAAGCCCTGGTTCAATCTATGGCTGAAGCGCCATGTGTGCTCGCAAAAGCAGCCCGGCCTGTTCAGCGTAACCCTTCCCCTGGCGCTGGGCGACATATCAAACGTGGATGCCGCAGCCCTGGCGGACCTGCTGGAACCGTTCGGAAAGAACATCATGCGCTTCACGAAGGATCAGAATATTCTGCTGCGTAATATCCCGGCGGAATACCTGGGCAACATCTTCAACGGGATAAACAGCCTAAACACCTTGAGTGAGAAGCCTTCTTTCATTGGCGGGATAACCTGCTGCACCGGAGCGGCCACCTGCAAACTGGGGATATGCCTGCCCCGGGGGGTGGCCACGGCCATCAAGGAGCGGCTGGAGCAGGGGGCGTTGAATCTGGAAGCTCTGGAAGGATTCCGGCTGAATATCTCGGGCTGCCCCAACTCCTGCGGCCAGCATCACTCGGCGGACCTGGGGCTGTTCGGCAAGGTAAGTCGGGTGGAGGGGCGGATGATGCCCGCCTACTATGTGGTGGGCGGCGCGGAAATCAGTGGGAAGGGCTCATCCCTGGCCCGCAAACTGGACGAGGTTGCCGCCCGCGATGTGCCGGAATTCGTGGTCGATGTGCTCGAAACCTGGCAATCCACCGGGGAGGCGGGCAAGGGATTCGGGGAGTGGTTGAACCTCGGCGGAGAAAAAGCCGTGCAGGCCCTGGCCACGAAATACAGGGAGCGGCTGGAGGATGTCCGAAGCAAACCGGAGAAATTCCAGGCCGAATATCTGCGGGACTGGGGGGCCAGCGAGGAATTCACAGTTGCCGGCCGGGGAATGGGGGAATGCTCGGCCGGGCTGTTTGATATGATCGATCTGGACCTTGAAACGGCCCGTAAGCAGACAGGGCTGTTGGATAGCGCCCCGCCTGAGGAAAAAGCCCAGGTGGCCCGGGAGGGCATCCGGGCCGCTACGCGGATGTTGCTCATCACCAGAGGGCTGGAGCCTGGCGATGATGAGGCGGCCTTCCGGGCCTTTCAGAGGCATTTTATTGACACCGGTCTGGTGGGCTCGCACTATGCCATTCTCATAAATATGGCTCTCCAGGAAAACTACCTGGAGCTGGCGAACCTGGGCTACATGCTTGAGGAACTGGTCCGCGACCTGGAAAACCTGTACCGGGGGATGGATGATTCGCTGAGGTTCACCAGGGGCCATGGCCAGGAGCCGGCTGTGCCTGCAAGTGGAGCAGCCTCAAGCGGTGAGGAGCGGGTGGGTGGGGATTGATTTCACCGGCCTAATCTTTGCCGGTGGTCCCGGTCACCAGCGGACGGTGTTCAACCGGACTTGAGTCGTTCGGTCTGGTCGGCGGTGAGCAGGGCTTCCACAATCTCGTCGATTTCGCCCAGCATCACCTGATCCAGCTTGTACAGCGTGAGCCCGATGCGGTGGTCGGTCATCCTGCCCTGCGGAAAGTTGTAGGTGCGGATGCGCTCGGAGCGGTCGCCCGTGCCCACCATTGAGCGTCGCTGGTCGGCCTCCTTCTGGCGCTGTGCCTCGCGCAGCTTGTCATAGAGCCTCGCCTTGAGCACCTTCATGGCCTTGGCTTTGTTCTTGTGCTGGGACTTCTCGTCCTGGCACTGCACCACCAGCCCGGTGGGGGTATGGGTAATGCGCACGGCGGAGTCCGTTGTATTAACGCTCTGCCCGCCGGGGCCGGAGGCCCGGAACACGTCGATGCGCAGGTCTGCCTGATTGATCTCCACCTCCACGTCTTCGGCCTCGGGCAGCACGGCTACCGTGGCGGTGGAGGTGTGTATGCGCCCCTGGGCCTCTGTCTGGGGAACCCGTTGAACCCGGTGCACCCCGCTTTCAAATTTCATATTGCGGAAAACCTGTGCGCCCTCCACTCCCAGGGAGACTTCCTTGAATCCGCCCAGGTCGCTGGGGCTGGAGCCCAGCACCTCGACCTTCCAGCCTCTCTTTTCCGAATAGCGCTGGTACATCCGCAGCAGGTCCGCGGCAAATAGCGCGGCTTCATTGCCACCCGTTCCGGCCCTGATTTCCAGCACGATGTCGGCATCGTCCAGGGGGTCCTTGGGCAGCAAGAGGAATTTCAGCTCTTCCTCCAGCTGTTCCAGGCGTTCCTCCAGCCCCGGCATTTCCTCTTCGGCCATGGCCTTCAGTTCGGGGTCTTCCTGTGGGTCCTCGGCAATCTGGCGTTGACCGGCCAGTTCCTGCTCAATCTTCAGGTAGCGGTTGTAGGCGGTAACCAACGGTTCTATTTCGTTGTGTTCCCGGGCCAGCTTGCGGTAACGATCCTGGTCTGAAATGACGGCCGGATCACCCATGAGGTTGGTGATTTCCTCAAAGCGCTGCTTGATGGCGGCCAGGTTCTTAAGCATGAATCGCCCCGCGGCTGTATGTAAGGGGGGGCGTGATCAGGATTGTCCGCGGTTGTACCTGCGGTTGAACTTTTCGATGCGGCCCGCGGTGTCCACCAGTTTTTCCTTGCCGGTAAAGAAGGGGTGACAGGCGGAGCAGATGTCCGAATGTGTTTCGCCGCCCTTGGTGGACATGGCCTTGAAGGTGCTTCCGCAGGCGCAGACGAAGGTGGTTTCCTTGTATTCCGGATGAATATCCGCTTTCATGTTTTTGTCCTCGCTAGAATTCTTTCTGATACTTTCAGCGCAGGAATCCCCGGAGGGCTCCGCGTAGATCAAACCGTGTCCATAATCCTAAATAATAACCCACGCCCTGGAAAAAACAAGGGCCATGTTGAATCAAAGCAGAAGACCCGTCAGCGCTGCCAGCCCCAGCAAAAGCGCGTATGGGGTATAACAGATCCGGTTGAGCCGCTCATAGGGCAGACCCCGGTAGTATTTCCGGATGGCGGTGTCGAAGAACCCGAGGGTTCCCCGCAGCAGCAGGGCCACTGCTATGGCCCATGCACCCCAACTCACAAAGGCCCCTTCCAGGGGCAGCAGCCCCCCCTGACCCAGCAGCAGCATGGCGCCTGTCAGCAGCAGCAGGGCCACCAGGGCGGTTTCGGCCTCATGCGGGTTTCTTCCCGAGGGCGAGCGCCCACCGGCCAGGTCCATCAGGGAATCCATGTCCCGGCCGGGCCAGTATGTACCAAGGCCCCACCGGGCGCCGGCCCAGAGCAGATGCAAAAGGGCCAGTCCAATAAGATTCCCGGCCACCAGAATAATCAGGACGCTTCCCGGCATGGTGGAGAATATTATCCAGGCAAAGAACAGGGTTTGTTACATCTTGTCCATCATGTTCAAAAACTCGGTGTTGTTTTTGAAGTTGACCAGCTTGCCGGCGAGGAACTCCATGGATTCCACCACGCTCAGCGGCTGCAACACCCGGCGCAGCACCCAGATCCTGTCCAGGTCATGCTTGGGAATGAGCAGTTCCTCCTTGCGGGTGGCGGACTTGGAGATGTCGATGGCGGGGAATATGCGCTTTTCCACCAGCTTGCGGTCCAGGGCCAGTTCCATGTTGCCCGTGCCCTTGAACTCCTCGAAGATCACCTCGTCCATCCGGCTGCCGGTGTCCACCAGCGCGGTGGCGATGATGGTGAGCGATCCGCCCTGCTCGATGTTGCGGGCGGCGCCGAAGAAGCGCTTGGGCTTGTGCAGGGCGTTGGAATCCACACCGCCGGAAAGGATCTTGCCGCTGGGAGGCACCACCGAGTTGTAGGCGCGGGCCAACCTGGTGATGGAGTCCAGCAGGATCACCACGTCCTTTTGGTGCTCCACCAGGCGCTTGGCCTTCTCGATCACCATTTCGGCCACCTGCACGTGCCGGGTCGCCGGCTCGTCGAAGGTGGAACTGATGACCTCGCCCTTGACCGAGCGTTCCATGTCTGTCACTTCCTCGGGGCGTTCGTCAATGAGCAGCACGATAAGCTGAATTTCCGGGTGGTTCTGGGAAATGCTGTTGGCAATGGATTGCAGGATCATGGTCTTGCCGGTGCGGGGCGGGGCCACGATCAGCCCGCGCTGCCCCTTGCCCACCGGGGTGATGAGATCCATGATGCGCGTGGTGAGGTCTTCCGAATCCCGTTCCAGGCTCACCCGTTCCTCCGGATACAGAGGAGTGAGGTTGTCGAAGAGGATCTTGTCCTTGGAGTGCTCCGGGGGCTCGAAGTTCAGGTCCTCCACCTTGAGCAGGGCAAAATAGCGCTCGTTTTCCTTGGGGGGGCGGATCTGTCCGGAAATGGTGTCCCCGGTGCGCATGTTGAAGCGCCTGATCTGGGAGGGGGAAACGTAGATGTCGTCCGGTCCCGGCAGGTAGTTATAGTCAGGGGAGCGCAGGAATCCGAACCCGTCGGGCAGGGTCTCCAGCACCCCGGAGCCGTAGATGACGCCATTCATGTTGGATTGCGATTGTAACAGAGCGAAAATCAGGTCCTGCCGCCGCATCCCGGAAGCGTTCTCAATCTTGAACTCCTTGGCCATCTGGTTCAGTTCGCCAATGTTCATCCGCTTGAGCTCGGTGAGATTCATGGCCTTGGGGGCTTCCTTGGGGGCTTCCTTGGATGCAGCCTTGGCCTTGGTCTCCTTTTCTGCTTTTTCCTCTGTGTCTCCGTTTTCCGCAGACGCCTTGTTGTCAATGACCGCGGAAGTCACGGCTTCTTCCGGCTTGGGATCGGTGCTTGGGGTGTTTTTCATGGATGGCATTATCCTGACTGTTACCTGTTTGGGGGGAATTGCTGCCTGGGGGTATGGGAAGCTCCGGTGCTTCAGGGACTCCCCGGTTCAGAAAATGTTTTGTTAATCCTGTTTTTCGCTTTCTGCTGCTGCCTTGGGGCGGCCTTCAAGTGGCGGACGCCCGGTGTATGTCGTTTCCCGTGGGTTGCCGGGGGTGTGCCCTGGCATCTCCGGTCGGCCCTGTTGGTCCGGGCCTTTTGCGGAGTGGTATGTGATCAGTTGGTGTTCCCGTTTGAACCTTCGTCCGGTCCGCGTCTGAAAAACTCGTGCGCGAGCCTTTTTGTCCTTATTATTTCGCTGCAACCTGGCTTTTGCGCCCCAGGGCGGTATTCCTGCTATGCGGCCAAATGCCAGTTGCCGGCATTTGTGGTTTTGTTGACTGTCACCAGTCGTTTGCCGGCTGTCAATTAGCGGGGAAATATTCAGGTAGAGAAGCTGCTTTCACTTGTACCGAAATAAGAGATACTGGTATTTTCCGCAAATGTCAAATCCAAACGTGGCCTAAATGCTACCACCGTAAAATATATTTAATCTGGCTGGCGTGCCTGTTCCTGCCGGACGGAATCTGACCGCGTGTGTTTTTGCCGGTGAAATGCATTGTCCCCGATTATTTAACGCCCGCCAGTGGTTTCGGTTCCCCTTCCTCGCCGGCTTCATCCTCCCAGTTGCCCGGGCCTTCCCGCCAGGGGCAGTTCTGAAAGTCCAGCCGGGACTCACTGGCGTAGCGTTGGAACCGTTCCCTCCAGCGCTGTTCTTCCTCGGCCCTGGATTTGGCCAGGTCATCCTCCCGGGTTTCCGGGTCTGTTTCTCCGGCGGAGTTCTCCACCGGGTCTGCCGGGGATGCGCCGTCACTGTTTTCCGGCCTGTCCTCCAGCCCGTCTGCCACCACACCATCCGGCTGGTCTCCCATCGTGTCGCCCCCAACCTCCCGTGCGATGTCCCGCGCCGCCTCGGAGAGCATCCCATCGTCGGCATCCTGGTCCCCGGTCGAGGAAATCTGCGCTTTCTCCGGCCCGGCGCGGGTTTCGGCCCCGGCCGGCTCATCCTTTTCCGCGCCGTGAAGTGGCTCCAGCCACTCGTTCAGCCGGCCTCCGGAGGGTCGGGCCGCCCCCGCTGTGCCTGGGGCTTGGTCCGCGGGGCCTTCCTGAGGCGTGTGTTCCCGTTTTCCGGCCTGAGCCGAGACAGATAACATGGAGGGGGGCCGGGGTTTTCCAGTGGCCGGCGGGGAGCCCTTGGAGAGACCCGCCTTTTGGAGAAATGCCTTCAGGGCCTGCCTGCGCTGCTGGCGTCGGGTGCGCCGCGCGACCCGCTGTTCTTCCCGCTGTGGCGCAGTGGCCTGCCGGAACTCCCCCCAGGCCCTGGCGGCCCTCAGGGGATGTACGGAGGCGAAGGCCAGCACGGCCAGCACCGAGCCGATCATGCGGCCCTTTCGGCCCGCCATGCCAATCAGGGCCGCTCCCAGCCTTCCCAGGCCCAGGGACATATCCCGCCGGGAACGGGCGGCGTACCCCGCGATAAGTATTGCGGCAACTTTCAGCAGGGCCTGTCCTTCCGTTCGGATGAACCGGAAGGGGGCGGCGTAGAGCAGCCTGTCCAGGGAGTGCAGGGCGGCGAATCCGGCCAGCAGGGCCCCGGGGATTCTCCCGGTGGTGGCGTCCATCCAGCGCGCTCCGGCCCAGCCGGCCAGCCCCGCAGAGTTCAGGCCCGGACCGGTGCCGGCCCCGGCCAGGGCATACAGCATGCTCAGCGCCAGGGGCAGTACCACCGCCCAGCACAGAAAGGCCCCGGCTCCGGGCCGGTGGGTGGGAGCCCCGAACCAGTTGATAACAAGCAGGGGCAAAAGCAGGGATGATGCTCCCAGCGCCTCCAGGGCCGTGCCTCCCAGCAGCGCGCCGGGCAGTCCCATCGGGTTGGCAATGCCACCCTGCGGGGTCAGCAGATTGGATAAAGTGGGATCGCCGGGCTGAAAGCCCAGCAGCGAGGCCAGCAGGAACCCCGCCAGTGAAAACCCGAACAGCGCCGGGCCCTTTTCCACCAGCAGCCATCGGGCGAAGATTCCCGCCGCGTAGTCTCTTGCGTCACCGCGTGGGGCGGGCGTGGATATGGATGTCCTTTCCATGGAGTTCTCCGGGCTTCCCTGTCCGGTTGATTCCAGTTTTCTTGTTCCGTCCCCGGTGTTTTTCAGGGTGCGGCTATTTAGTTGCCAGAGCCCGCCTGAGCCTTTCGGCCACGCCGGGCAGCACATACTCATCAATGTCTTCGCCCAGCAGGGCCAGTTCCCTGATGAGCGAGGAGCTTATGCGGGACAGTCCGGGATCGGCCATCATCAGCATGGTTTCCACTCCGGGATTGATCCCCCGGTTGCCGAATGACTGCTCCATCTCCGCCCGCAGGTCGTGGGCATCGCGGAGTCCCTTGACTATAACCGTGGCTCCGATTTTTTCGGCAAAGCGCACGGTGGCCCCTTCATACTGCTCAACGCTAACATTTTTCAGATCGAGATGGCGAATATAATCCGTCATCATCTCCTGGCGGACCTCGAGTGATACCCGGTAGATCTTGTCGGGATTTACGGCCAGGGCCCAGGTGACATGCCCGAACACGCGCGCGGCCCGCCTGAGGATGTCCGCATGCCCCAGGGTGGGGGGATTGCCGCTGATGGGATACAGAGCGTGAATGCCTGATCCGGATTCCTTGGTGCTGGTCACTTTTGCCTCCGTTTGTATTATGCTGCGGGCGCGGCTTACTGCTCCAGGGCCCGGCGGGCCATTTCGCGGCCGGCCTCGCACAGCGCCGCCGAGGCGGCCTCGCTTTCCCGTGTTTCAGCGTATATGCGCAACTTGGGTTCCGTTCCCGAGGGCCGCATCATCAGCCAGGTGCCGTCGTCCAGGCTGAACTTGTAGCCGTCCTCGGTGTTTATTGCGGTAATGGTGCGGGTCTTCCCTCCGGCCTCCAGGGATGTGCCCGGCCGGATATCCTCCAGACGCCTGAGTCTGGTGCGGGCCTCGGCGGCCGACATTTCGATGAAGAATGTCTCCTGCAGCCAGTGATATTCCCCCATCTCGCCCTCCATCTGTTCCAGAAGCGCGCTCAGGGACCGGCGATAGTGCAGCACCATGCGCACGGCCAGCAGTCCCGCCAGCACGCCGTCCTTGTCCAGGGTGTGTCCGCGGATGGACAGGCCGTCGCTTTCCTCATATGAAAGCAGCCCCTGGCCGTTCTTCATGTGCGGACGGAAGTTCTTGAACCCGGTGGGGGTCAGCACCACTTCACAGCCCCGGGAGCGGGCGTAGTCGGGCCCGAAGTGGCTGGTGGGCAGGGTGGTCACCATATCCCCGGTCTGCCCCAGATCCATCAGGTAACGCATGACCATGGCGGCGTACTTGTTCATCTTGACGGCGCGCCGGTCATCGCCCACCAGGCCGCGGTCGCTGTCGGGGTCGTTGCGGATGCCCACCTTGAAGGCGGCGCTGGACTGCCGCAGGGCCTGCATCACATCGCCCAGTGTCTGCTCGTTGGGCTCGGTGGTCTGCCCGCCGAAGTATGGGTCGTCCTCGGTGTGCAGCAGCTGCAGGGTGTTTTCGCCCAGCCGCCGCTGCAGGGCCCTGTAAACGGGCACGGCCGCACCCCATACCGGGTCGACAACGAATACCAGGCTTTCCGGCGGCTGAAGGGCCGCGATTTCCCGGGCCATGTCGTTCAGCCTGATAACCGGGTTCTCGGCCAGCAGATCCAGGTATGGTTCGTTCAGTTCAACCGGCTGGGTCTGCTTCTCCGCCCGGGAGATGTCCGCCCACAGCTTCTGGGAGCCCGGCCAGTCGCCGGGGCCCAGCCCCTGGAGCAGCCGGTTGGCTTCCATGGCCAGGGGGTCGGTAAGCTCGGAGCCGGCCAGCCCGCCGTCGCACGGGTTGAGCTTGATACCGCCATAGCGGAACGGGTTGTGGCTGGGTGTGAAGTTGAGGGCGCCCGCCCAGCCCCTGTGCGGCACCAGCAGTGAAAGCTGCGGCGAGGTGACCCGGCCGGCATAGCGCACCTCATAGCCGGCCTGGCGCAAAAGGTGCGCGGCGTAGAAGGAGAACTCAGGGTTGAACAGCCGGTTGTCGTGCCCCAGCACGAATCCTTTCCGCCGGATTTCGGATATGTCCGGCGAGCCGAAGTGGAGCTCACGGTCCGCCGGGGGCAGGTCGGCGATGGTGTTGATAAGCGCGGTGATGATCACATGAACGTGCAGCATGGTCAGCCCGCGGCCAATTTGACCCCGGTGGCCGCCGGTGCCGAAAACCACCGGCTCCACTCCGCCGTCCCTTCCCGGCGGGGGATATCCATAAGCCTGATGGCGCAGCAGAAGCTCGGTTTGCGCGAATATTTCGCGTTCCTGTTCCGGGGGCAGCTCCCCCCGGCGCGGCACCAGCCATTCCAGCACGGAGAACCAGTCGGCCCGCTCCGGAGGCGTGTTTTTCAGGCTTTCCAGGACTTCCGGGGAAAAACCCCGTGAGGACCTTTGGTCCTCCAGCAGCGACAGCAGCCGGGCTGATGTCTCCCCGAATGATCCCAGTAGCGCTGGCACCAGTATCTGCTCTTTGCCCATGCTCCTAGCCCTGCCGGATTGAGTTGAGATTTTCCCGGTATGCTGCGACTGCCTGGACCGGGCGCTTTAAAAAAAACATATTAAAATATATTACAGCCTGGCGGGAAAAAGCCAATTCGCATCCGGCGGGCAGGTAGGAAACTTATTTTTCCAGGTGGGTTTTTTCTCTGAGGGGAAGGCCCTTCAGGTGGCGTCGCAGGCAGTCCAGCGCCATTTCCACGGCTCCCATGCGCACCCGCTCGAAATCGCCCCTCAGGCGGGCGGTGCGGGTCAGGGTTTTCTGGCGCGTGGCGATGGCCAGTTGAATCGAATAGGTTGACTCCTCCCCGGGTTGCGGATGACCTGCTTGGTGGGCTTCCAGTTCCAGGGTTCCCAGCACCGCCAATCCCAGGGATGCGCCGGATTCATCCCGGGCCGCCTTGGCGATTGTCCGGGCTACGCCGGGTGCGGGGGCCACCTCCAGCATTCCCGCCGGGCGGTGGGGCTTCTGCTCGGCGGCCTGCTGGCCGGTGTGAAACATCCGGGCCGGCGGGGGCGTGCTTTCGGCTGGGGTCAGTCGTTCCGGGTTAAGGTTGAAGGCCCGGAACAGCTCGTACAGGCTGGGGGCTACGGTGGCGCGGGTGAGAAAGGCCTCGCTTTCGCCGCCCCGGCCCAGCCGACCCGCGATGTGCCCCGATGTGAACTCCTCGGCCAGGGCCAGGCTTTCCCCCTGGGTCGCCAGCAGTTCCCTCACCACGTCCTCCAGGGTCTGGCCGTCCTCGGATACGATATAGTTCCCCAGGCGGTTTCGCACCTCGCGCTCCACAGCCATCAGTTCGCGGGTGGCTTCGGGGCTGCTGGCCGCCCGGGCCACCAGTTTGGTTTCCAGCAGGGGGTAGTCCGCCCGGTAGCCGATCTTGACGGTGCATTCCCCGGAGGTTTTCTCCAGGCCGCTCAGCAGGCTGTCCACCTGGGATTCAGCCAGGCCGAAGGAGTTAAAGCGCTTTGTGATCACGACCGCTGGCGGGTCTCCCTTGGCGCGCGAGAGGGTTTTCAGCCGGGGGATGATCTCCTTGTCCAGCATCAGGTCCAGTTCGCGGGGCACTCCCGGGGCGAAAAAGAATCTGGTTCCCCCGATATCCATTCCGAAGCCGCAGGCGGTGCCGATGGGGTTGTCGATGATTTCGCTGCCCCGGGGAAGCATGGCCTGCACCCGGTTGTTTTCCGTCATCTCCCGGCCGCGCAGCCCGAACATCCGCTCCATGCGCTGCAGCCACCGCGTGTCCAGCTCCAGCTCTACCTGGGCGGCTTTGGCGGCCGCCTGGCGCGTCAGGTCATCCTGCGTGGGGCCCAGGCCGCCGGTCACGATCACGGCGTCGGCGGTGCCGCCCAGTTGCCGGAAGGCCTCGATGAGTTCGTCGGTTTCATCTCCCAGCGTATGGGCGCTGCTTACGGCAAGACCGTGGTCCTCCAGCTTCCGGGCTATCAGGGCGGAGTTGCTGTTGATGATATGTCCGAACAGCACCTCGTCCCCGGTGCAGATTATTTCAATACGCATGTAACAATCTTCCTGATTTGCCAATTCCGGCGGTTACGCATGTTTTTTCTGGCCCACTCTCTGGAACAGCAGGTACAACCGCGGCTTCACTCATTCCCGTTGTGCCCGCCGGTCGACCCGCCCCTGCCCATGGCGGTTCCGTACCTGTCCAGGAATCCACCCGGTGACTGTCCATTTTCACGCTTTTTCGGGTATGTCCGGCAATCAATAAAGTCAAGTTATGGTCTGTGCTATATAAACGCCGCCCGGAAGCATATGGTTCCGGGAGCAGGCCGGTTTCCCCCGAAAATAATCTGCCTCTTCCCATGTGGTTCCTGTTTGTATTGTACTTCAAACGGATATGAGATCACAAATCTGGCCGGCACCCTCCAGGGGCACCGTTTTTCGGGGCTCGGCCTCACCGTGGGAAAAGAGCATGATCCTGCCGTCCAGTTCTCCCTTGTGCCTTTCGGCCCGCGTGGCGATTCGGCTGGTTCCCACCCAGAGCCCTTCCGGTGTTTCCGCCAGCCCCCTGACCCAGCCCTCGGTTCTGATGAAGGGTTCCGAGGTTTCCATGCGGAACACGAATCCATCATGGGAAGCGCAGCCGATGAGTCCGTTTTCATAGGGCTCCAGGTCATGGGAGTGGACCACACCCCGCATGGCCCTGATCCGGCCCAGTTTGAGGATGTCCACCTTGCCGCGGGGGGGCGAAAGAGCCAGATCCAACGGTATGCTCAGCACTTCGCTGTCCTTCTCCCCCCGGTTGTTAAGTCCCACCAGCAGTTCCCCGTCCCTGACCAGCACGGCGTTGACATGGTTTATGTCCTTTCTCCGGGGGCCTATGTTGAGCATGCCGGTGGTGCGTCTGCTGGCCAGATCGAAAACATGCACCCTGTTGAGGGTGGTATCGGTGAGAAACACCGTGTCGCCGTGGATGGCTATCTGGTGGACGTCGAATACCTTGTAAACCGGGCCCAGTTCGCGGGCTGTTCCATCGGAGGGGTCAATGCGGTAGAGCATAACGTCCGAGCCATGCTTTTTTTGCCGGAACGTGAAGCGCAGATTGCGCCTGCAGGCGGCGATTATGGTCCCGCTGGACTGGTGGAAATCCAGCCCGAAGAAACCCTGTGATTCCGCCGGAGAAACCAGCATGGTGCATTTATCGGCCTGATGGTCGTAGGACAGCACTCCGTTGCTCGTGGTGATATAGATCATTATTACCTTGCGTATCAAATGATTAAGCTCAATCTCCGCTGGGCTCATGCGTGCCGCCGACCGTCGGAGCCCAGCGGAACAAACCGGGCCGCAAACCAACTATATCCCCACCGTGCGGCCGGGCACAAATGGGTGCCAAAGGCCCGGCCCGGGGCCCGCGGGGCACAAAACGGACTCCCATACTTGAAACCCGCCGGATTTTCCGGCAACCTGCATCATGCGCATTGACATGAAGGCCCCATATGTATAGCCTCCTGTCAGGGAACGCCATCTGAAAAAGAACAAGACGACTACGCAGCTGGAGTGATGCGAAATGCTGTTGGAACAATATCTTCCCGTTTTGGCATTGATATTCCTGGCCCTGGGGCTGGGTGTGGCCCTGACCCTGGTCAGCATTCTGCTGGGGCCCAAGAAAATAACCCCCGCCAAGAAAAAACCCTTTGAATCGGGAATGCCCTCCGACGGAGCGCAATACAGGCGCTACAGCGTGCGGTTCTACATGGTGGCCCTCACCTTTCTGATCTTCGATGTGGAAATCGTCTTCTTCTATCCCTGGGCGGTGAAGTTCCGTGAGCTGGGCTTTTACGGCCTGGGTGTGATGTCGGTGTTCTTCGTCATTCTGACCCTGGGACTCGTTTACGACTGGAAGAAAGGAGCACTGGAATGGGAGTAAACCGATCCACCCCCGGAACTCCGGACGGCGGTCCGGCATTTGTCACCACCCGGCTGGACGCGGTGGTCAACTGGGCCCGCAAGTATTCATTGTTCCAGTATCCATTCGTGACAGCCTGTTGCGGGATGGAATACATGTCCGTCAACGGAGCCCATTACGACCAGTCCCGCTTCGGGGCGGAAATCCCCCGCTTTACCCCGCGGCAGGCCGATGTGTTGTGGGTGGTGGGCACTGTGAACCACAAGATAGCCCCGGTGCTGAAGCGTGTTTATGAGCAGATGGCTGAGCCCAAGTGGGTCATCGCCTTCGGGGCCTGTGCGTCCTCGGGCGGGTTTTATCAGAACTATGCGGCCGTGCCGGGCATAGACCGCATTATCCCGGTGGATGTGTACATCGCCGGTTGCCCTCCCCGGCCGGAGGCCATCCTGGACGGTCTGCTGGAACTCCAGCGCCTGGTACAGGAAGAGGGCCCCCGGGGCATCAAGGGCATCAACCCCAGGCAGATGGCCGGTGACTGATACCCGGGCGTGAACACCCGGACACAGAGGCAATGAAAAACCCCGGCAATGAAAAACCCCGGCTTTGACTGACCGGGGGAAACGAAGCGACACAGGCGAGCATGAGCGAAGAGAACAAACCAGCCCAGGAGCAGGCAGGAGAGCAGCAGGCAGCCGCCCCGCAGAAGCCGGAGCCGCCCCTGACCAGGCTGCTCAGGAATAATTTCGGCGAGGTCGTGCTTGACCATCATGACCAGCACGGTGACGAGACCGTGGTGATCACCCGGGAGCGGATGCTGGACGTGTTCAGCTTTCTGCGGGACGACCACCGCTGCTCGTTCTCACTCATGATGGACCTCACGGCGGTGGACCTGATGCCCCGTCAGCCCAGGTTCGAGCTGGTGGTGCACCTGAAGTCCATTGATCTGCACCACCGCCTCAGGGTAAAGGTGCCCGTCAGCGAGGATTCCCCGGAAGTGGACTCCATCCGGGACCTGTGGATCGCCGCGGACTGGTACGAGCGCGAGTGCCACGAGATGTACGGAATAAAGTTCAAGGGTCACCCGGACCTGAGGCCCCTGCTTTTATACGAGGGATTCCAGGGCCACCCGCTGCGCAAGGACTACGAGAAGGGCCGCCAGCAACCCCTGGTTCCCCTGAGGCCGGTGACCGAGCGGTACAACTACGGGGAGACCTTCCACCCTGTGCCGGAACAGCCCGCCCCTGGCGGTGAGAACAAGTAAGAGGAGAAGCGAGGGCAGATGTCATCCATACGACGCATCAAGCCGCTGGATTTCGGCGCCGAACCCATGGTGATCGAGGTGGGGCCATCCCACCCGGCCATGCACGGCATCACCCGGTTCCAGATGCAACTGGACGGGGAGGTGATATTGAGCATGGACCCGGAAATCGGGTATCTGCACCGGGGGTTTGAAAAGGAGGCCGAGAACTCCCGCTGGCACCAGATCATGCCCTATACGGACCGGCTCAACTACGTCTCTCCGCTGATAAACAACGTGGGATACGCCCTGGCCGTGGAAAAGCTGTTCGGAGTGGAGGCCCCCACCCGCGCCCAGTACGCCCGGGTGATCATGTGCGAGATTTCACGGATCACAGATCACCTTACCTGCAACGGAGCCTCGGCCATGGAAGTGGGCGCCCTGACGGTGTTCCTGTGGTTCGTAAAGGCCCGGGAATACCTGTGGGAGCTGGTGGAGGAGGTCACCGGAGCCCGGCTGACCACCAACTGGGCCCGCATCGGGGGCAACGCCAACGACCTGCCCCAGGGCTTTTTGGAGATGCTGGAGGAACGGCTGGCCCTGACCGAGCAGACGGTGGTGGAGGGCGAGACCCTGATCCTGCGCAACAAGATATTCCTGGACCGGCTGAAGGATGTGGGGATTCTGTCAAAGGAACGGTCCATTGAGCACGGGTTCACCGGGCCCCTGTTAAGGGCCGCCGGGGTGCCATACGACATCCGCCGCGAGGACCCCTATCTGGTGTATGACGAGATGGATTTCGAGATCCCCGTGGGCACCACCGGGGACTGCCTGGACCGCTTCCTGGTGCGCCAGGAGGAAATACGCCAGAGCATCGCCATCATCCGTCAGGCGGCGGCCAAGATGCCTCCGGGGGATTTCCACTGCCGGGACAGGAGGGTCTGGGTGCCGGAGAAGCGGGATACCTACGGCAATATCGAGGGGCTGATCGACCACTTCAAGATTATCATGGATGGCCCCAAACCCCCGCCGGGAGAGGCTTATTTCCCCGTGGAGGGCGGCAACGGAGAAGTAGCGTTCTATGTTGTCTCCGATGGCGGGGGCACACCGGTAAAGTGCCGGGTGCGGCCTCCCTGCCTGAACTATGTGGCCGCCATGCCCGAGATGTGCGTGGGGCACTATATCGCCGACATCGTGCCCATATTCGGCTCGATAAACATGATCGGTGGCGAACTGGAACGCTAGGACGCCGCCGCCGCCGGACGCCGGGCGATCACCCGGCAGACTGGTTCAATGCGGCTGGTGAACACAACAATCCAAGGTGAATAGCTGAGCTGATGGATATTTTTCTCATTCCCATAGTGCAGGCGCTGTTGAAAATTGCCGTGATCGTGCTGGGTTTCGTGATGGTCACCGGCACCATCCTCACACTCATGGAGCGCAAATGGAGCAGCGCCGTCCAGGACCGCATCGGCCCCAACCGCGCCAACGTGGGTTCCTTCCGGGGGCGGGGTTCGCTGCACATTGCGGCAGACGCGCTGAAGTCCATGCTCAAGGAAGACTTCATGCCCGAAGGGGTGGATAAATTCACCTTCACCATCGCGCCCTTTTTCAGTCTGGTGGGGGCCATGGTGGTCTGGGCGGTCATTCCCTTCGCCGCTCCTCTGGGCGGGTTCAGTTTCCAGATAACCGATGTGAACATCGGCATCCTGCTGGTGTTCGCGGTGACCTCCCTGGGGGTGTACGGGGCCGTGCTGGCCGGCTGGAGTTCCAACAATAAATACTCGCTGCTGGGCGCTACCCGCACCACCGCCCAGATGCTGAGCTACGAGATATTCATGGGGCTTTCCCTGGTGGGGCTGTTCATGGTGTACGGCTCGGTCACCGTCAGCACGCTGGTGGAAAGTCAGGGACAGTACTGGTTCGGAGACCTGATTCCCAAATGGGGGATATTCACCCAGCCTCTGGCGTTCGTATTGTTCTTCACGGCCATGCTGGCCGAGTTGAAGCGTGTCCCCTTTGATGCCCCGGAAGGCGAATCGGAGATCATCGCCGGGTACTTTCTGGAGTACTCGGGAATGCGCTGGAGCATCTTCATGCTGGCCGAGTATGTGGCCATCGTGGGAG
>JAOUPZ010000225.1 GCA_029879595.1 Deltaproteobacteria bacterium
GAACGCTCCTCCACATCCGTAAGTCCGAAGGCCCGGTTGGTGGCCTTGATGTGGTACTCCAGAAAGACGCGTTCCTTTTCCAGCTCGTTCGGGGTGACCACAAAGCGCTGTAGAAAGCTTGCGTAGAGGTTGCCTCCGATCCAGACCACGGCGATCACCACACCCAGTCCGACCAGTATCCGCATCCGCTCCCGGGCCAGTGCGAAAAGCAGCGCCAGGGCCGCCAGCAACGCCGTGGCGGTCTTCAGGGCCAGCACGGGCAGGGTGCCGTTAATATCGGCATAACCCGGTCCGGTGAACAGGCCTCCGGTTTGATGGAGCAGTTCGAAGCGGTCCAGGTACAGCCCGGCGGCCAGCACCACCAGCAGGAACGCCCCCACCGCGCCCAGGTGCATCCGGCCCTTCTGGGGCAGCTGGTTCAGCGCGATGATATCGCCGGAAACCTTTTGGCCGGATTTCAGGCGCAGGATATAACCGCCTCCCACCCCCAGCAGGGAGAGTACGCCCAGGGACCACAGGAAGGACTGCACCTGATCCAGGAAGGGCAGGGTAAATATATAGAACGAGGCATCCAACCCGAAGACCGGGTCGGCATCCCCAAAGGCCATCGAATTGAAGAACAGCAGGGGCTTTTCCCAACTGGAGGCCAGGGCCAGGCCGGACATCAGGGCCACCAGCGCGCTGGCAACCAGGGCCAGTCGGCTGAGGTTTGTGGGGGTAAACAGACCTCCCATGGAGGTCGCCAGAAGTTCCGGTGGGAGATAGGTTTCAGGGTTGCCCATGTGCCGGGCGGCCAGGGCCAGGTTGGCGTACATGAACCCGAAGGCCACCGCCCCACCCAGCAGACCCATCAGCACCTGATAACTGAAAACCTTGATGAATACTTCGTAATACCCCACCGAGGAGAACCAGAAGTAGTCCACTATCAGTTCCACGCTGTTGGATATTATGAAGCTGGCCAGAAAGAAAAGTCCGAGTAGAATCCAGGTAAGTCGTCTGCTGGGCATGGCTGCTCACAAGTTAAAAATGTTCAAAATGGAAAAGCCTTCCGGCCAAAAGGCGGCATCTGTTCCGGGCCGGGCGAACCCGGTCCTTCCAGGCGGGCGGGCATTTATTTTTCATCTTTTAGCCTACAACCTATTGACAGCGGCAGGCAAATTGGAAATATTACTAAGTTGTATGAGAACACAAGGCTTTTAACGCTGGACCACCCTGCAAAGGAATAACAAACATGACATTCGGGATCATTTTCGCCGACATTATCCTGGTCATTGGCATCTGTGTGGTTACGCTGCTGCACACCATGAAAAAGAGGAAAGGCTGAGCACGGGTGCTGTTCCGGGGCAGTCCTTCTGAATAAACGGTTTTGACTTTACGCAAACGGAGTTCACATGTTTGAGTTTTTCGGATTGATCTTCAAGGGGTTCATATTTGTCTGGATGGGCATCATCGCCTCCATTCCGAATATCTTCATGGCTGGTCTTTCCCTGTGCATCGGGGCCACCGTCATGACCTACTTCCTCAAGAAGCTTAATCCCTAGTTCCATCCCTCAGTTGGCCCAACCCCGGCTTTGTTGAGCCGGGGCGTGTGTTTCTGTCTGGCGGGCGTTGCCCGGATGTTACTCCATCCGGCGGCGGAGCCTCCGGTGGTCTGATTCCGTCCACGGCACAGACCCCAGCGATAAATACCCATACAACCAGGTTTTCCATTACGGTCGGACCGGCCGGGCGGGGTTGCCGCGTTACAAGCCGTGCCGAGGCTGGCATTGCGCCGCAGCAGTCACCGTGCCGCAGCAGTCACCGTGCCGCAGCAGTCACCGTGCCGCAGCAGTCACCGTGCCACGGCAGTCACCGTGCCACGGCAGTCACCTTGCCGCCGACTTCGTATCAATGGCGTCCTGTTGCACCACGGCAGTCTCCGGCGCGGGCAGGGGGACTAGCGGATGGGGTAGTGGTTGATAGAGTTGAACACCGCTCCGCGGGTGGAAATGGCGGGCATGCTTACAAAGGTGGTGCTGGATATGTTGCTGTTGGGAAAACTGACGGCCAGGGGACGGATGATGTTAAACCTTGCGCTCTCGAACTGCTGGGCTGCCGGAGGTTCGCTTGCCATATGCCGGGCTACCTTCTGCCGGGCCATCACCCTTTCCAGCACTGCCTGACGGCGCTGTTCTGCCGGATCGGCCAGCGGGTCGGCCAGCGGTAATTTTGCCAGGGCTTCGCTGCCGGGCCGGGCCTTTTGCGCCTCATGAGCAGCCGGAGCGGGTTTAAGGGCGGCTTCCGCGTGTTCCCTGCTGCCCACCAGTGAATCCTTCAGGCTGGTGGTCAGATGTTCATGCAGCTTGGGGTGGACGCGAACAATCTTGGCGGGCCGGGGGGAGTTCCTGGTCACGGCGTTCATGGTGAAAACGCTTCCCAGCACCGCCACCAGCACTACGGCGGCCACAGAAACCACCTGTATGCGCAACTGCATGCGCCTGCGGCTGCTTTGTTCGAGTTTCTCCCGGAAGGCCTCCCACGCGGGTTCGCCGTCCTGGACTTCCATTGAGTCCAGCCGCTCCGTTTCCATCTGGCGGAATACCGAGATGGAACGCTCCAGTCTCAGCTTTTCACCACGGCAGATGGGGCATTTCTCCAGGTGGGATTTCCACTCCACCGTGCGCAGGGCTTCAATGCCATCCACCAGCAGCCGGCACAGCATTTCCAGGCGGTTACAGGACATGCGCCTCCTTTTCCCCCTCTTCTTCCTGTGCAACAAAGACCGGGTCGAGCAGTTTTTTCAGCCCATCCCGTGCGTAGTAAAGACGGGATTTGACGCTGCCCTCGGGGATCTGGAGAATTTCGGAAATTTCGCTCACGGACATGTCTTCTATGTAATAAAGGGTCAGGATGACCTTCTGGTTGGGCTTAACCTTCTCAAGCGCCCTTTGCACCCGTTCCTTGCGTTCGCCCTGCAGCAGCACCCGCTCCGGCGATTCCGGCCCCTCATAGGTGACCAGGGTTCCGGTGAGGCTGGAGGCTTCCGGGTCATTTTCCGGCAGGGGCTGCCAGCGCCTGTTTTTGGCGGCCTGGCGAAGGGTCTCGTTGACGGTGATCCTGTAAAGCCAGGTCTTGAAGGCGGACTCGTGCCTGAACTTGGGCAGATTCCGGTAGACCAGCAGGAACACCTCCTGCACGATATCGTCCACCAGGGTCTCGGACTTGATTATGGAAAACACCAGCCGCGCCACGTGGCTTTTGTACTTTTTGAACAAAACCTCGAATGCCCTGGCATCGCCATTCAGAAAGGCCTTTACCAGCACCTTGTCATCCAGGCTCTGCCAGTCCACGGACTGGTTCCTCTCGCCTTTTTCCGAAACGCTCTTCAAAGGTTTCCCCTGCCTGTTAACAGTTTCTCCGCCGTTGTTTTACTACTGGTGAATTGAGCTTCCAGCGGCGGATCCGGTTCAAAAAATTCCGACCGATTTCTCCGGTTCTGGTTAATAGTACCTTTTCCCTACGCAAAAGGCCAGCCGAAGCAATATGCCAGCCGGAGCAAAAGGATGCGGACGCTAACGGGGGGATTGCTAGCGGGGGGGGATGCCGTACCGGGCCTCAATGGCGGAGTTAATGGTGGCCATGTCCTTGCTGTCATACACCAGCCGGCCCCGTCCGGTGCCCGGCAGCAGTTCCAGCACATGGAACCCGCCCTGCGGATTCCTGATGGCTTCCCGGAAACCCTCCAGGGAGTTTATCGGTTTTCCGTTGACGTTTACCAGCATGGCATTGGAGGCACTTTCGTATCCGATATTGGCCGGGTGCGGCAATACCTTGCTGATGAACACCACCTTGCCCTTCGGCTCACCGGCGGAGCGCAGGGAGTTGAGGGTGTAGGCCAGCACCAGCCGGCTCGGGGCCTCCTCGTGCCAGTTGTTGCCCCAGGCCCACAGATAGGACAGCGAAAGCTCCTGCACCACTAGGCCGCCGAAGACCTCGAAGTCAATGGGCTGGTCAAAGACCGGCGGTGAGACGTGGTAGACATCGCTGTCGTAGCGCATTCGCTTCAGCTCGGTCTTCAGGGTTTCGCCGTTTCTCTGGATGACGGCCGAAATGGTTTCCTCCAGGGTCTGGTTGATCAGCAGAGCCAGGCCCATTACGCCATAGGAGGGGTGGTCGATAAATCCTTCGGGATTGATGTCAAAGCCTCCCAGGCGGTGCAGGATATCACCCTTCTTCAGTTCCAGGGCTCCGGTTCCCCCGGGAAATGTGTCCCTGACAAGCACCCCGGTATCACTGGATTCGACCTTGTACGCCTGTCTCAGGTGGGGCTGGTTGAGGGTCTGCCAGGAGAACCCGCGGTGCGCGAAACCGCTGTAGGGCTCACGCTTTGAAGCCTGGACGAACATGGCCAGCAGGTCGCTGTTTATGGCCTGCAGCTGCCCTTCGGAGTATCTGTACAAAAGGCCGATGACCTGATCGCCGTTGGTGAGGGCCTCGCCAAAGCCCAGGTCGGACATGGTGGTGCTTCCGCGCACCACGGGGAATTCGATCAGTCCATAGGGCGATGTGGCCAGCCGCAGCTCCACCACCTCCGCCGAGCCCTGCTCGAACCGCCCGTTTTTACGCCAGCGGTTGATGGTGAACCTCCCCGAGACCACCGGATCCTTTGACATTTTCACCGGTTTCAGTCCGGCCCAGAAAGAATCGTCGTCAACTGTCAGAAGCGCCAGGTTCAACTCATAATCCACCAGCACTACCCGGGCCGTGTAATCCGGGTATCGTCCCAGCTTGCGGACCTCCAGCAGGATGGCGTTTTTCACCAGCTCAGCCGTGGTGAGCAGTCTCCTGCCTTCCAGCACCAGGGCGTTGCCGGTCCGGGTTTCCTCGGTGCTTTTGTCCCAGGGGGTGACCGGGTCGAAGAGCTGCGAGGTTGTGTTGAGCGTAACCATGGCGAAGGGCTGCCAGGGGGTTTCGGCCAGGGCGATGCCGGGCCGGGCCTGATAAGCCAGCGCCAGCGCCAGCAGGAGCAGTCTGATCAAGGTGATTCTCACTTGAGCCTCCTGTCCTGGCGGATTCCATAGGCCTGGAGAATCTGGTCGTGTGATTCATCGGCCTCTTTGCTGTCCAGCACCATCAGCCACCCTCCCGGGTCAAGCACAAACCTGTGGTACCCGTCCCCGGTGGCTTTCAGCCCCCGTTCGATATCCTGCAGGGAGTTGAGGGGCACTCCGTTGATGCTGGTGATGATCCTGTTGGCGTGATGGCGGTAGGAGCTGTTGATGCGGTGGGGCA
>JAOUPZ010000226.1 GCA_029879595.1 Deltaproteobacteria bacterium
ACGCAGTGAGAGCACTGCATACACACAGTGGGAACACGCAGTGAGAGCACTGCATACACACAGTGGAAGCACTGCATACACACAGTGGAAGCACTGCATACACACAGTGGAAGCACTGCATACACACAGTGGGAATCTGCGGTATAAAGTGAAAGCCCACCGGCCCTGCAAGAGCCGGTGATGCGCACAGCGTTTACGGTGGAAGTGGAGCAGGCGCCCCAAAAGGGTGCGGTTCAAAGAAACGGAATCCGGGGAAACGACAGGCCGGATAAGGCTTGGTGCCGGCCAGGAAGTATAGATGCATGAAAAAGCGTGCGCGCTGAAAAACGGCGTTAACGCGGACAGTCGCCGAGGCGATAAGCGCCCGCCGGCAACGGACCCTACAAAGGAGAAGCAGGGGCTTGGATGTAATCACCGACAAAGTCAGCAGGCTGCTGACGATTATTCTGGCCCCGGTGATTTTTATAGCGGCAGGAATGTCGTGGGTGCCCCAGGCCTTTGCCCAGGATGAAGAGAATGGCGATGCACCCCAGATTCTGACCTCGGATCTTTCGCGGGAGATGACCGCGGAAGCCGAGGTGCTGACAGTAAACTTTGTGTTTATTGATTCCGACAGCATTGTCCGGGTGGTTATCAATGGACAGGAGGAGCAGATAACCCCAGGCGATACCGTGATGGTAAGCAGGGAGTTCCGCTTTACCGAGGACAAGACCCTGGTGACTGTCACCGCCACGGACTCTGAAGGAAACACGCATGAAAAGTCATACCTGGTTTACAGACCGGGACTTGAGGTCGAGAAGAAACTGGATATCAACTTCTTCTTATCCTACAGCATGCGTTATGAGAATGATTCAAACCCGGTGATGGACCTCAGCCTGCCCTTTGGGTTGCAGGTGGGTGAGGAGATAACCGGGGCGGTTGACGATGCAGAGCAGGCCGATGTCCGGAACATTTTTGAAGTGATCACCGGGGCAGTCGGCGAAAACTGGAATGCCTTCCTGGGGCAGTCGGCGACATTCTATGTCAAGCCGGAAAACTCGCCCATTGAGAGCCGGGTGAACTTCCTCGGAGGGGGCTACAGATTCGGAAGCATCGCAGCGGTAAATGTCACGATGCTCGACCTCAACGTGGGAGGATACGACTACGCCTTTAACACCAAGATTGCCCCTGAGTTTAGGCTTTCCAGCAAGGATGATGAGGGCAGCACATCAACCCACAGGTTCATCCTGGATTTCACATCCAAGGATTTCGCATCGGATAACCAGGTTGATGGCACACAGACAGGGCTGACCTGGAGATACCGTGGGGTTGACCCGGAGAAACAGGATATTTTCATCAGCGATATCGCGTTTGGAGATTCCACGGAGGGTGTTGAAAAGACAGATTATTCGTATTTCAAGACCAGGCTGGACTGGTACAACAGATGGGACAGCGGAATTAAGTTCGATATCGGATTCGGTATTGAGCACAGGAACTACCCCAATGATCTGCCGCTCTCCACAGAAACGCCATTGGGGGCAAAGCGAGTGGATATGCCGGGCCGAATCAGTTTTGGCCTGGGCTATCAATACAAGACGGTGATATCGGTCATGTGGGAATATACCCACCTGTTCAATATCTCCAACAAGGCTCCATATGAAAGAATCCTGATGGGTTTTGTTGTCAAAGGATCCTTTTAAGGGGTATAATGATTTGAATGTCAAAGGAGATTCAAAACATGGAAAGGGAACGCGCGAAAATGGATAAAAAAAGCTCAAGAATACTGGCCCTGCTTATGGCCGGTGCAGCCATGCTGCTCTTTGTGGGTTGCGGTAATCTCAACGATTCACCGGCTCCCCAAATGACCGTCAACGTCCAATGGCCGGGCAGCACCGCCGGAACCTATGTGCCCCTGATGGAAGGTCCTTCCCAAGGGCCGGCAGTGGTTACCGTGGTGGCCGGGGCCATCGTGATAAAGCATACGGACCAGCCCTATCTGTCCGCCGATGAAATTGACGAGTCCAGGCAGACCGAGATTGAAAACGATGCCGATGATTCAGCCAAGTACTTCGTGGTTGAGCAACTGGCCGCAGTGGGTGACTCCATCAGCTTCCCGCTGCCTCCGGAGTCAGCCGGCCCGAACTGGCAGCTGGTGGCCATCGGACTCAGGTATTATGGCGAAACCCTGATGGACATCACGGAAATGAATGATGACGCCGCCATCTGGTTCGGATTCGATTCCCGCGGATTTCTGGGCAACAAGGTTGGCCCTGGGGACACGGCCACCATTACCATGGAGCCGGCCTGCGGCCTGAGTGCCATTCAGGATGATCCGGAGATGGATGTGTATTGTAAACCGGAAAGCCTTTGACACGTGAGGACAAAGGCCCACGGGCCAGCAGACCCGCATTCCACGGCGGAGTCAAATTCCGCGAGCCGGTACTCACATCGCTGATAAAGTGATGGCGAAAAGCTGGCAGGGTTTGAAGGCGATGGGCAGGCAGAACAGTTGAACAAGCGCGTTCCAGGAAAAACGGCTTTCTAACGGAAGCCGTTTTTTTTTGCCCGGGTCACAGGGTAGGCGGGCCAAAGGGCAGATAGGCCAAAGGAAAGATGCTCGTATTGGCAGCCGGAAGCTGAGACAGGGCCGCAACTTTTCCCGGGAATATTCGGGATCTATCGGTGGGGGTGCTGATTTTTTGACAGGCAGGGCCCCTGTCCCCTGCTGGCAGGGCTAGCTCAGAGAATCGTGCCAGCGTTTCTTCAGATTGAAATCACAGGATTCCGAGGCCACACAGAACAGGGTGTGCCGGAACAGCTTGGCTTTTTTCTCCCGCAACAGATCAAAGGCGCTTTCGATGTTGTGTTCGAACAGTGGTTCCGGGTTATCCAGCCAGGCCGACTGATAGGAGGCGTGAACAAATTCAATCAGGATATTGAACTCTATCCGGTCGATTCCCAGGTTGTCTGCTATGCGGCGGAGAAGGTTTATCTCCTTGTCCATCAGCACGCCATCCACCATGGCCATTCCCATCAGGTCCAGCATCAGGCTGTATGCCAGGTCGGTGACGGCCATGCTCCGTTCAATCTTCTCACGGTTGGGCAGGGGCTTACCCTTGGCAACTGAAAACACGGCGTCCCTGCTTTTTTGCGGCAGCCGGAATTCCTTCACCCAGACTTCCAGCAGCTCACGCTCCTTCTTGTGCAGTCTGTTGTCGGCGGCAGCGATTGCGGCTACCAGCATCAGGTAGTTACGTCTCCGTTGCCAGGAATACCCGGTTATGTTGGGCATATCCTCTTGGAAGGCATTTATATCTTGAGACATGAGCGTTTTCCCGATAGTTCCGAGCCCTCTAGGCGCCAGTTATTCCGTCCCGCGGATCCTGTCCGGCCTTGCTGACGGTATTTTACGCTTTCGGTATATGCATTTTATGTTCCTTACCGTACTTCGTAGCGATATACCTGTCCTCTGTAGAAAAAATAAGGCGCCAGGGCCACGTTTTTCAAAAGCTCCTGGAAATGATCATCCTGCTTGAGGGAAAGTCGGTTAAGAGACCATGTGCCCTTCCGGCTTTCCGCACTCCCGGAGTCCTTGCCTTTTGACTGGATCTGATAGCGCCCGAAGTCGGCAAATATCCTTCTGTCCCTTCTGTTAATATATAAAAAAACAGGCGTAAAGTCACTTCTGTCCTTCGAGATGACTTTTACCCGATCCTGCTCGATCCGCATTTCATAATGGGGGTTGATGTCGGGCAGATATTCCCCTGTGGAAAAATTATCGGCCACGATGCTCTTTCTATGGGTGCTGATGTGCTCCGGTTCGCTTTGCTCGGAAAAATCAAGGCGCCCTTCAATCCGGTCAATAATAGGGGTGCGGAAGTTGACAAACCTTTTGAAATCGGTGGTTCTGAAGCGCTGGATCTGGCTTTTTTTCCGCACCAGCTTCACGCCGACCGAATTCAGGGAGTAATAGGTAAGCAGGGGTGCCGGCCGGTCATACAGCAGGTCCTCGACAAAAAAGACACCCGTATCAATATCTATCTCCGCATCCAGTATCTGCCCCGGGTTGGGCGAGTTGATTCGGGCCACCAGAATAACTTCGTCCGCAATCCTGAGCCCGTCGCCCAGATCTTCAAACTTGAATACTACCTGTCCCGCCACCAGAACCCGGAGCCATTTGTCCATTTCCTTTTGGGCTTCCTGCAGGGAAGGATCCTGCCGCAGAGCGTCTTTGAGGCGGTGATAGGCCTTGCGAAATTCCTTAAGCGCCAGGTAGTTGCGGTAGCGCTCCATGTTTTCACGGGCCACTACCTTGTTGGCGCGGTCCAGAGCTTCCCGGTAGTCCTCATCGTTCGGGCTGCCCACCACGGCCAGATGATACTGGATGGAGGCTTCCTCCCAGCGTTTTTCCTCCTCCAGCGCCTTGCCTTCCACATAATGGCGGGAGCAGGCTGCAAGAGCCAACGCCAGTAACGCCAGCAACAGGGCTGTCAGCTGTGGCCAAAGCCCGCGGCCTGCGCTGGGTTTCCTTTCGGGCAAAAACGTCATTGGTTACGCAATGGATAGTTGGGTGCTTCGTCGGTTACGAGGATATCGTGAACGTGGCTTTCCCTGAGTCCGGCGTTGCTGATTTCCAGAAATCTGGGCTTGGTGCGCAGTTCTTCTATATCCTTCACGCCCAGGTACCCCATACCGCTTCTCAGCCCGCCGATGTACTGATAAATACTCTCGCCGAGGGGCCCCCGGTAGGGAACACGTCCCTCCACGCCTTCCGGCACCATCTTCAACTCGGCGGTGGGGCTTTCCTTTTCCTGGAAGTATCTGTCGGCCGATCCCTGGTTCATGGCACCCAGCGAACCCATGCCGCGGTATATCTTGTAGCGTCTCCCCTGAAACAGAATTATCTGGCCGGGGCTCTCGTCCGTGCCGGCAAACAGGTTGCCCATCATGACGCTGTGCGCCCCGGCGGCCAGCGCCTTTACTATGTCCCCGGAATACTTGACACCCCCATCGGAAATCATGGGGATGCCCTTCTTTTTAACCACCTCCAGAACCTTGCTGAGAGCGGTAAGCTGCGGAACTCCCACTCCGGCCACAACCCGGGTAGTGCAGATTGAACCCGGCCCGATGCCCACCTTGACCGCGTTCACGCCGGCCTTGATCAGGGCTGCGGCGGCCTCGCCGGTGACTATGTTGCCGCCGATGATTTCCGCATCCGCAAAGCTGGCGCGCAGCTCGCGCACCG
>JAOUPZ010000227.1 GCA_029879595.1 Deltaproteobacteria bacterium
CGGGGAGCGGAAATCACCGTGGAGGAGGAACCCCGGGTGCTGCCCCGCATGATGGACCAGGACGGCGCCGACATGGCGGCGCGCTGGCTGGAACGGCGCGGGGTGAGGGTGCTGACCTCCCGCCGGCTGGAGCAAATCACCGCGGAGAACGATGACGGCCCCCGAAGGCTGCACCTGGACGGCGGCCAGACCCTGGAGGCCGACAAGGTGGTGCTGGCCACGGGCATCCGCCCCAACCTGGACTGGCTGGAGGGCTCGGGAGTGCGGGTGGAGCAGGGGGTGGTGGTGGACAGCCGCCTGCAAAGCAGCGTGGAGGGCGTCTTTGCCGCCGGGGATGTGGCCCAGGTTTCTAGCGGTACGGGGGAATCCCGGGTGATGGCCACCGAACCGGCTGCCCGGGACCAGGGCCGGGTGGCCGGGGCCAACATGGCAGGAGCAGAGGCGGTCTACCGGGCCAGCCCCCTGATGAACATAGTGAGCCTGGGGGGCCTAGAGGCGGCCAGCTTTGGACACTGGCAGGACCAGGTGCCCGGAAGCCCGCCCGCAAGCAGCGAAACCATCATCCACAGCCGGCCCGGAGAGTTTTCCTACCGGCGCTACTCCCTCAGGGAAGGACGGCTGGCGGGGGCGTTGTTTCTCGCGCCATCGGCGGAAACCTGGAGCACCAACGACCTGGGCATGATCGGGGGGCTGGTGGCTTCCGGGGTGGATATCTCGGAATGGGTAGGGTTTCTGAAACGCCGGCCCCTGGAGATCAACAAGCCGTTCCTGGCCTGTGGCGCGCTGCCGGAGCTGCTGCCCCGCACGGTTCTGCCCGGGACGTAGTCCGCTCCCGATGCGCCGGGCCGCCGAAACTCCCGCCACCGGCCCCACAGGGAAACTCAGTCAAACCGCTGGAGCTGGTAGTAACGGTTGCGGCCCCGCAGATCGCTTTCCAGGATGAAGGTCTTGCCCGGCACCATGGGCACGAGGCTGTGAGCCTCCTGGATCATCAGGGAAATCTGGGTATTGGTGTTTTCGATATTGACCACGGGATTGTTGAACATCCGCCAGTAGAAATAGCCCACCACGGGATCGCTGAGCAGCCTTATCAGCATCGGCTCATCATTCCAGCGCCTGATGACTGCGGGCGGGGTCAGCCCCGGCCCGAACAGGTCGTATCTGCGCAGCTCATACTGATCGCCCCGGGTTGTCACCAGTATCCAGTGTGTGTGCCAGATATTCCCCGGATACACGTTCACCCGCAGGCCCGGGCCCTCCAGCCCCGATCCCTTTATATTGGCGATATTGGCCACCACCACCGCCAGAACAAAGTACAACCCGATGAAGACGGCCACCACTGGAAAAACGCGGGGCTGCTTTTTGTTCCATAGCTCAATGCTGACCAGCCCCACGGCCAGCAGCGCGATAAGCAGGATATAGCCGGTGGGAAAAATGGGAATTCGGACCTGGTAATCGGAAAAGGGCTCCAGCAGGGGCACCCCGGCCACCGAAAACAGCGACAGAATCAGAAACAGGGCATAACCGCCGGCAAGAAGGCCCGCCGCCTTAAGAGCGCGCCGGCCGCCGACTGTAAAACCGGCCAGCAGCGCCACGGCCGCTATGAGCATCAGACCGGCCAGCCCCCCGGCGAACACCGGCGGCCGGGCCAGCATCGCAATCCTGTCCGGAGCGAGCATGAACCCCAGGGCCGGATCAAGAAGACCGATGCACGCCCCGGTCATAGCCAGCAGAAAACCCGGACGGTCCAGCCATCCCGCCAGCGGGCGCCAGTGTCTCATCACCGCGACGATCAACACCGCGGCCAGTGTGGTAAGCAAATATTCCAGCTCGGTCATTTCAAAATGCCCTGGTTATGCGTTTCCCGGCCTCACCTGATCAGCCCCAGCAGATATCCGGCCACTCCGGCCGCACAGACCCCCTGATAGGCGATACACTGAGCCTGCCCCACCTTCTTCATTTTGGTATCGTAGACATAACTCCAGATGGGGGTCCAGAAATAATATCCGATCAGCTTCCCGCTGGCGTCAAAAAGCCTTCTGCCGGCAGCGGAACCGACCATCCGGCGCTCCTGGTTGCTCCGGATAAGGTACAGCTGGCTGCGCCCATCGGCGTAGACCACTCCCACCGCGCCCAGGGGAACCCCGGCGGGGTCCGTCAGTTCAACGTAGTTGCTGTATATCAGCGCCCGGCCCTGCTTTCTTTGCTGGGCGTCGAGAATGTCCACCCGCAGTGGCGGCACGCCGGGCGCGGCGGCCAGACCCAGACCCGGGGCCGCCCCCCAGGCCAGCAGTAGGGCCAGCAGTCCCGCCAGCAGTCCCGCCAGCAAACAACGGCTTTTTTTTCCAGGCGTGCTTTTTCCCCGAATTGCGTGAGAGGGCATATGCTCTTCCGGTTTGGCCGGCAGGGGTTGAGGTCCGCAAAGGCCGCCGTAATCCGCCTGTGCCGGACAGGGGGCCGGTATTACCGGTCCCCTGGGAAAACTATCCTTGTTTTTCGCCCCGATATCAAATTCTCCGCCTCCACGCGGGCCATAAAATACCCCCCGCATGTTATCCGGTTGTTGCAATACGGCCCTGCCGTGATAAAAAGAAATTCAACCCCCGCCTCAGGCGGCATGGCAACCCCTCAGGAGCAGAACATCGGCAGTGAACGCCGGCAATTAAACCGGCTGCAGGCAACACCGATTCTTTTTTTCCCATGAATGTTACCGCCCTATTCGATGAAATCAAGGATGACCTGACCCAGGTGGAGCAGCATATCCTGTCCCACCTGAACACCGAGATCCCCCTGCTGAACGAAGTAGGGCAATATATCCTGGAGGCAGGCGGCAAAAGGCTGCGCCCGGCCCTGATGCTGTTTTCCTCGCGGATGTTCGACCAGCCCGATGAGCGCATCTACACAGCAGCCAGCGCCCTTGAGTATCTGCACACCGCCACCCTGTTGCATGACGATGTGGTGGACGAGGCCGATACCCGCCGCGCAAAAAAGGCGGCCCGCATGATCTGGGGCAACCAGGCATCGGTGCTGGTGGGGGATTATCTGCTGGCCACCGCCTTCAGAAACCTGACCCTGCTGAAGAACCAGGAGGTGCTGGAGACAGTCTCCGAGGTGACCTCCATGATGGCCAAGGGCGAGATCCTGCAACTGATCCGCCGCTTCGACTCGGCCACCGAGCAGGACTACATGGATATCATCATCAACAAGACGGCCTGCCTGTTCGCCGCCGCCTCCAAGATCGGGGCGGTATACCACGGCGCCTCGGACGAGCACGCCCGGGCGCTCTATGAATACGGCATGGCTATGGGGATAGCCTTCCAGATTGTGGATGACGCGCTGGACTATGCGGAAAACAGGGATAAGGTCGGCAAGCCCCTGGGCATCGACCTGAAGGAACGCAAGGTGACCCTGCCCCTGAGCAGGCTGCTCCAGGTGGCAGACGAACCGGAGAAAAGACGTCTGGGGGAAATCCTCAAAAAGGAGGAGATTACCGATGCGGACGTCCTGGAGGTAATGGGGATGATGAAGACCCATGAGGTCATCGCCTACACTCTGGCCGAGGCCCGCCGGCACACCGAAAGAGGCAAGGCGCACCTGGATGCGCTTCCTGACCGCCCCGTTAAAACCACCCTGAAAAGGCTGGCGGACTTCGTGGTGGACCGGGATTTCTGAACAAGGAGTCAGATGGGTTATTCCGGCAATGTTCTATTGGCATATGCCCGCCAGGTAATCGCCGGGCAGCTTTCCGGCCGTCCCCGGCCCGCCCCGCCGGAAGAACTGGGCGCGGCGCCCGCCCTGGGTTGCTTCGTCTCGCTGAAAACCAGCAGGGGAAAGCTGAGGGGCTGCATGGGCACCCTGGCCCCCACCAGGGCCACCCTGGCCGAGGAACTGGCGGAAAACGCCCTGGCCGCCGCCCTGCGTGACCCCCGGTTTGAATCACTCGACCTGGACGAGCTGGAGGACATGCGATTCTCCATCGACCTGCTCTCGGCCCCGGAAAACGTATCCGGGCCGGAGGAGCTGGACCCCGCCCGCTATGGGCTGATCGTCAGCTGCGGCTCCAGATGCGGGGTGCTGCTGCCGGATATTCCCGGCGTGAACAGCGTGGAACGGCAGATTGACATCTGCAGGGAAAAGGCGGGCATCGAAGCTGCCGAGGAAGTGGGTCTGCAAAGATTCACGGTGGAACGGTTCAGCGAATAGGAACGAATTATTTTGGAATACTGACGCTAAAAGTGCTATAAACATCGGAACGGTCGGCGCACCCATTAGCGCCGCCTGCCAACTCCGCTATCCGCCGGCAGGGCTCCCTTCAGGGGCCGGGCCGCAATTCCCGGAAGGATCCGGGACATGAACATCTGATCCGATTGCAGGAGACAGCATGGATGCTAACTCCCGGTTGAAGCCGTCCATCAATTATTTTTCCCGTTTTATCGTGCCGCTGGGACCGCTTTTGATAGCGCTGATCCTGCTGGCCGAGGGCAGCCTGAACATCACGGGTTATATCCGCGGCCAATATGGGGAGGATGAGCTGTTCGATCTTCCGGTGGGAATCTCCCGGGCCGAAGGAGAAGAGCCGGCGCAAGCCTCCCAGCCCCCGGCCCGCCAGTTGCGCCCCCTGGAACTGTACCGGACGGAAACCGTCCATGACATGATCCGCTTTCTACTGGAAAAGCGCCCGGACATCATCACCCAGGGTTTTCAACGCTCCGGACGCTACCTGCCCATGATCAGGAGCATATTCCGCCAGGAGGGGCTGCCCCTGGAGCTGTCCTATCTGGCCGCGGTGGAAAGCAACTTTCACCCCCTGGCCCGCTCCAGCCAGAACGCCATGGGACTGTGGCAGCTGATGAGCAGCACCGCCAGGCGGTTCGGGCTGACGGTAAATGCCCCCTGGTACGATGAGCGGCTGGACCCAGAGCTGTCCACCAGGGCCGCCGCCCGCCTGCTGAAGTACCTTCACGACAAATACGGCTCCTGGGAGCTGGCGCTGGCGGCGTACAACGCCGGGGAGGGGCGGGTGAACCGCGCCATCCGCACTGCCCGGGCCAACGGAATGGCCACCGATTACTGGAGCCTGCCCCTGCCGCGGGAAACCAGGGGCTTTGTCCCGACCTTTCTGGCCATGGCGGAAATCCACGGCAACCCGGAAATGTACGGACTCACCGGACATCTGGTGGAAAAGCCGCTGGAATACGGCACC
>JAOUPZ010000228.1 GCA_029879595.1 Deltaproteobacteria bacterium
CGGGAACCAGGATACGCAAACGGACCGCCTGAGCGATTTAAGGGGGTCGCGCTGCGCTCCCCATTCCCTGGCTGCTGTCCAAACGGCTGTTTCAGGCGGCGGATTGAGCCTTCAGGTCGGAGTTCTTCCGGCATCCTTCCCCAGGGAAGGTTTGGACACCATACGGCCCGTCAGGGGGTCCTTCTCTCCCGTGACCATCATTCCCTCGGCGGCCTCCGGCTTCATCTCGTCCATGTTGAAGAAGTTATGCGGCTTGACCCGGGTGGCCAGGTTCTTCATCTGATCCTCCGAGATCATCGAGTAGTCCACATAGAAATTCAGGGCATTGCCCCTGAGCTCCTGCAGCACGTTGATGATTTCCATGACATATTCCATCTGTTTCCTCTTCTGGCCTTCCGGAGAGAACACCACATGCCGCTTGCGGGTGAGGATGTCGTGCACCCGGATAACCTCCCTGATGCGCCGGGGCAGGGTCTGGTAGGTCGCATCCACCTCCACCTCCACCTTGCGCTGTCTGGTGACGACCTCTCCGTCCACCTTTTTCTTCTCCATCACCTTGATCTGGGTCATGTCCAGGATGAACCCATCGGTGAAGTTCATCTTCAGAAGGTGTCCGTCACTGCGCCGGGAACGTAGCTGGTTCTGCACCCTTTGCACCAGTTGGTCCTTCTGTGTGCCGGGAGTATTGAAGAAGGATTGCAGGATGGACCGCAGGGCTAAAGCAACCTGATGCAGGGCCATCACTTCCTTTTCCGTAAAATACCGCAAGGGCCGGGAGAGCAGCTGTATCATCTGCCCCAGTCCCTGCTCGTACTTGGTGACCAGGCTGCTTTCGGCCCGCTCGTGGGTCAGATTCTGCAGAATATCCAGCACGTCTTCAGAGATTCCCTGTATGTTCAACAGCTCATCCATCAGGCGGGTTATCTTGTGAATCTCAATGGTAAAATCGTCGATAGTGGTGCTGCATGAGCGCGGGTTCTTCTGGATATTACCCATGTTTTCCGGCACCTGCAGGATCTTGGCAAAGGGAACCGTCTGCTGGGTGGTGATGGCCGGCCCCAGGCAGAACTTGATGTCATCCTTCACATACCACAGGTTCTTGGCCAGAATTCTGCCTGGAGTAAGCTCCTTGATCACCGTCTCGCTGATGATCCTGTCCAGCATGGTAAAAGCCAGATGCCGGCTGTACTCATGCCATAGCAGCCTGATCCGGTCGATTTCCTTTCCGATACCGGCCAGTGCCAAGACCCCGCTGTCAGATTCGACTTTCAGTTCCCTGCTGAATTTCTCATGGAACACCCGGGACAGCGGGTCCAGATCAGCCGGATTGGGAATGGGGGAACCGATGAGCTGGTAGCGGACCACTTTCTGTTCCACCAGAAAGTTGAACCTGTTTCCTATGGTCAGCAGAAAATGATGATCCGGGTGCAGGTATATCTTCACCCCCTCGGACTGGATGTCCTTGGTGAACACCGAATAGTTCTCCGAGGATATCCGGGCGATTATTTCCTTGAGCTGGCCGTAAAAACTGCTCTTGCGGAAGGCATCCCGGGCCTCGACACGCGTCAGATTGTAAATCCCCCTCCTGAACAGGCTCCAGATGAGAGCGTGTAGATCCTTGGTGGGGTCCCGCTCCCCGGCGGCCTTCAGATCGTTCAGCAGTTGCAGAAACTTCTGGGCGTACTCCTGGTAGTTCTTCTCAAAGCCCTCAAACTCCTTGGTGTTTCTTACCTCGCGCTTAACACCTGGCAACTGGGGTAGTTCCAGGGTCAGAAAGGTATCCTTCAGCTCGTTTTCATGCTCGCTGCGCCAGCCTTTTTCGCTGAGCGATCCCAGCAGATTGCGGTTTTTTATAAACCAGGCCAGCTGATTGCGGGACAGGGGAAGATCGTTGTAGGTCACCACGTTCTGGTAAATGACCTCAAAAAAGTTTTCCCCAAAGGTGCTCTGCAGATACCCTACCTTATGGTCGATGGTCTTTTTTACATAGCGGTCGATCTGCAGGCTTATCAGTGCCGTATAGGCCCGGCTAAGCAGCACGGGGTCGTTTTCCAGCTTGCCCAGGGGCAGGTGTTCCGGCTTGGTGAACATGCCCACCGAGTTGGGCCGGACCGCCTTGGGATATGCCTCAAAGCCCAGGCGGTGCTGGATCACATTCAGACCGCACAGGCGTTCCACCATGCTGAGGTTTGTCTCGCCCAGATGGAACGGATAGTTAACCAGTTCCTGCGCGGCGTTCACAATGTATATATCCCGCAGGGCTTTTTCCCGGTCTGCGGCATGGCCTTCCAGCACGTCCAGGGTGCTGCGCTTTATATCATCGCAGATGATCTGGTTATGGTTTAAAAGCCTGTTAAGCCTTTTCCATATCTCCCGCAGGTCCTGGATGGTTATGGGGAGATTGGAAAACAGGTTCAAAAAGGTGTCCTTGTTCAGCAGGGTCTTGCGGTTCTGCTCACTGATCTGAATCAGATGCGAGGACTGGAACTTGGCCATGCTGAACATTGGCAGGATATACTGGGCGGTCCTCATTTTTTGCATGCCGCCGGTGCGCTGGGCTTCATCCAGCGACAGGTTGGCCAGGGATACCATCTCGAACACCACCTTGCCCATGTTCTGCTTGAAATCAGCGTTGATGGCGGAGTCTCCGGTATCAACCACCTTGCCCAGGTAGTGAAACACCGGCATCAGACCTTCATGGAGCTCCTTTTCTTCCTTGGACCTGTTGTAAAGAAAACTGCACCGGTCAAACAGCACCGGGTCGGCCTTGATGCGCTGGGAAACCATCACGCTGGTGATGCGCTTGAATACGGTGTCGGTCTTCTGATCCTTGCCCTCGGCCCTGGAACTGCCTTCCTTGGTATTAATGAAGCGGTTGATGTAGGCGAAAACATCCCCCTTGGTCTTTATCTCCCCCACGTTCTCATCGCCCTTGGCGTAAAACTCCTCGAACTCCTTGGTCAGCACGGACAGCGGCACGTCTGCCATGAGCAGATCAAACATGGAGGAGAGCTGCTGGATATTCATGCTGGACCCTTTCAGGTTTTCCTTGTACAGGGTCAGGGCTTGACGATATCGGGAGAGCATGTCCGCCAGCAGGACTATGTTCACCGTTTCCGGCTCGGTCAGTTCCGAGGGGTCTCCCCCGCCGTTTATCTTGACCAGTTTGTCCATCACCTCCCTGGGGATGAACTCGATATCAAGCAGGGGCCGCACGGAACTGATGAATCCCTTGGGACGCTGTGTTCGGACGACAAGAGAGCTTTTCAGGGCCGGGTTGTTCTGAACAGTGGCGGGAATGGTCTTGAAGGCCGGATCAATCTTGGCCATCAGTTGATCCTGTACGAGCCGGTCTGTTCCCGTTACCAGGATGGGACGGCCGGTCTTCAGCATTTCGTTGAAGGCCAGGGGGGAGGCCAGTGGCTCCTCCTTTACCTTGTTGATGTTCAGCAGCATTATGCTGGCGGGATCCTGGCGGATGGAACCCAGCCAGCGGCGCAGGCCGAACAGGTCCTCATTGGGATTAATCTCAACGTTCTCAGTAACTTCCTGGCTGAGACCCTTGCCAAACTTGCCCCCTATGCTGCGGCGTTGTTTTCTCTGGATTACATGGCGGAAGGGGTTGACGACAACCTTGACGTTTTCCTTGGAAAACGTTTCCAGAAAATCCTCCAGGCCCTCGATCTGATTGGCGGGGGAGTTGCTGACCAAATTGATGATTCTTTGGCCGCTATCTGATTTTGAAGGTTGTTGTTCCTCAGACGAAGAACCGAGTAGTGGGTTGGATTCCATTTGTCAGAGGATCGATCCGGTTTTCCTTTGCGGTTTATACAGCCCTGGTTTACATACAGGCTGTAACAATAAAGTGTTTCCTCTATCAGTTCATCCAAAAATATCTGAAAAATATTTCGTCCACACTCCAGAGAACGGATTTTATCCTATTTTATCAGTGGAAACAATATTACTTAGGTCCAGAGTGCCCGGAAACGTATTGCGACGCCCTGGATTCATCCAGGAGCGGAGAGATTTTTCGCCCGCCAGCCTGCCCGCGAGGCCAGATTCCTCCCCCGTTTTCCCACTTTTCTGGCAGTCTCTTCTCCGGCTCCATTTCTGAAGTGCGGTTTCAATTTATTGTTTTAACGCACCAGACCTGCCCAAAGTTCTTCGCCCCGCCGGAAAAATCACCCGTGCAGGGTCTGAAGGATGCTGCGGCAGAGATAATCAATGTTGCCCGGTGTAATGGCGGCGACATTTATCCGTCCGTTCTGGGCCATGTAGATCCCGAATTCATTTTTCAGGCGTTCCACCTGTGCTCCGCTGATGCCGGAGAAGGAAAACATTCCGTTCTGGCCTGCCAGAAACTCGAAGTTCTGCTTGACGCCCACTTCAGCCAGCTTTTTCACGAAATCCTGGCGCATCTGCCGGATTCTATCGCGCATCTGGTTGAGCTCGGAGATCCAGAGTTCCCTGATCTGCGGATTGCCCATGACGATGCCTGCGGTCTTGGCGCCATGGGAGGGGGGGTTGGAGTAGTTCGTCCTCACCAGAAGCTTTGCCTGGCTCATGACGCGGCCGGCGGCCTCGGAGTCGGCGGTGACGAAGGTAATGGCTCCCACCCGCTCACGGTACAGCCCCATGTTCTTGGAAAAGGATGAAGCGATGAGCATTTCCAGGCCGGCCTTGTCAAAGGCCCTGATGGATGATGCATCCTCATCCAGGCCGCGCCCCAGCCCCTGGTAGGCGAAATCCAAAAAGGGAATGATGCGCCTGGCGCGGAAAATCTCCACTATCCTGGCCCATTCCTCATCGGTGGGGTCTATCCCCGTGGGGTTGTGGCAGCACCCGTGAAGCAGAACCACATCGCCCTCCGGCACGGCCTCAAGAGCCGCCAGGAGCTCATCCAGCCTGATCCTGGAGTTTTCCGCGTCGAAATAGGGATAGGTTTTCACCTCCAGGCCGGCGGAGTTGAAGATTCCCTTGTGGTTGGGCCAGGTGGGATCGCTGACCCAGACCCGGGCCTGGGGATATTGTGATCGGATGAAATCCGCGCCCACCCGAAGGGCCCCTGTTCCGCCCGGTGTCTGCAGGGTGGCGGCCCTGTTTGAGCCCAGGGTTTCGGCGCTTTTGCCAAAAAGCAGTTCCTGCACGCCGCGGGTATATTCCCTGTCGCCGTCTATGCCCAGATAGTCCTTGGTGGTTTCC